>JAIOTF010000320.1 GCA_021107195.1 Anaerolineaceae bacterium
GATGTGGATTATGGGACAACCAAGCGATGAAACCGTGTATCAGTTTTCGGTGGGTTTGGATGCTCCGGCAAATGTGATCCTGACGGATGTTCCGCAGTCTATCAAGGATTTGGTGGAACAAAAAGGTCTGGCATATGAAATGCGGGATGGACTGACAGAAGAACAATTTGTTAATTTGTCAGACAAGTTTACCGACGGGATAGGTTTTGATGATATTGTGGTGCTGGATCCGCGGTCAGCGAAGCGCGTTGGTGCGGCAGCACGTTTGATTGCCCGGCGCGGGACAATGAATCTGGTTGGTCAAACACCAATGGATGGTCTTGTGGAGTTTGATCTCAGCCGTCTGCATTACGACTACATCTCGTTTATGGGGAATACGAGCAGCGATATTGACGCGTCTTATGGAGAAGAGCGCAATCGTTGTGAACTGCGCAGCGGCGGCCTGGCGGTTATGATCGGCGCCGGCGGCCCGATGGGACAGATGCATGTGCAGCGTGCCATTGAACAGGCCACTGGCTCTCAGACAATTATTGCCACTGAGATAAATGCGAAACGCCTGGAGACGCTGAAAAACCGTTTTGTACCCCTGGCTGAAGCAAAAGGTAAAAAATTGTTTGTGGTCAACCCGATGGACGACGAAGGCCTGTTACCCGATCTGGTAGCGAAATTCAGCGATGGCCGTGGTGCAGATGATGTTGTGGTTTGTGTGCCTGTGGCGCAGTTGATGGCAGAAGGGTCTGCCATGATGAATCCTGAAGGAATGTTGGTGTTGTTTGCTGGTGCTCCGAGTGGCACGATGGCTCCATTGGATATCAGCCGGGTTTACACGAACAATGCCCAATATACCGGTACTTCTGGCTTGCGGATTGAGGATCAAATGCTGGTGTTGGATCGGTCGCTGGCAAAAGCGCTTTCCCCGGACCTTTCTGTGGCGGCGATTGGTGGCATGAAAACCGCAAAAGAGGCATATCAATCCTTGATCGATGGGCGCTTCCCGGGAAAGATCGTCATTTATCCCCAATTCCATGACCTGCCATTGATGGGATTGGATGAAATGGCTGATAAAATGCCAAAGGTGGCAGAGAAGCTGGGCCCAGGTAATGCCTGGACTTTGGAAGCTGAAAAGGCATTGTTTGAGCATTATCTGTAATTATTGAAAAGGCAGGGAGTGACATGATCTACACTGTAACGCTCAATCCGGCAGTTGACCGTGAGTTAACAGTCTCCAGTATCGAATATGATACTGTGTTGCGCTCGATAAGCTGGCAGACAGATTGTGGCGGCAAAGGTTTCAATGTCTCCCGTATGCTGCGTTCAATGGGTATGGCATCGTGTGCACTGGGCTTTGTGGGGGGGAAAAGCGGTGAAATTCTCCATGAGGGATTGCAGGCACTGGGGATTGAGACGGATTTTGTGTGGGTGGAAGGCGAAACCCGTACCAATATCAGTATTGTGACCACCGACCATGACCGTTACCTGAAGGTGAATGAACCCGGACCTGAAATTTCGTCTGCCCGCCAGAATGAATTCATGGAGAAGATGCGAAATCTGATCCGGGCTGGTGATTGGTGGGTTTTGGCAGGTAGTTTACCACCATGTGTCTCTGAAACAATGTATGGTGAGATGATTGAGATCATCGAGGCGGGTGGCGCTCACGCAATTCTCGATACCAGCGGGGTAGCTCTTGTGCATGGTTGCCAGGCAGGCGCTTATCTGGTCAAACCGAATGCAGAAGAGGCAGAGAAATTGACTGGCGTATCGATCCAGTCTCCACAGGATGCGGTAAAAGCTGCTCAACGCATTCATGAATTGGGTTCAGGCGTAGTGATCATTTCTTTGGGCAAGTCAGGCGCTCTGCTTTCCACTGATCAGAAAAGCTGGCTGGCTTCTGCTCCGGAGATCGAAGAGAGCAACCCGATCGGTGCAGGTGATTCGATGGTTGGCGGTGTGGTGTGGGCATTGAGTTGCGGATTTTCGGTAAACGAAGCCTTGAAGTGGGGTGTAGCCTGCGGGGCGGCTTCTGCCAGTATGGATGGAACGGCTGTGAGCAGTCTGACGTTGGTTAAAGAACTTTACGATCAGATTGAGATTGTTGAATTGGTTTGATTGGCTGGGGCCAGATTGCTCTAGGAAGGAAACGAAATGGCGGCGTATGATATTTCAGAAGAAAAATGTTTCCTGCAACCTGAAGAGCAAGTATTTCAGGCTGTATTAGGTGCCATTGCCGGTTTGGAAGGCAAAGTCATTGAGCAAGATGATAGTGAAAGGAAAATCAAAGCCTATTTCCCTAAAACTATTTTAGGGAATACGCTTGGAGATCGTACTCATTTGTTGATCGACTGCCTGCTTGATGCAGAGGGGACAAAAATTAGTGTTTTGGGATATCCTGTGGATGCAGTGCAGCGAAAATTGATGTTTGGTGTGCGTAAAGGAGTTACTCGAAAGGTGATCACTTGGTTTTGGGCTCATGTGGACCATCGATTGAAATAGATAACCTGACTGTATTCCACTGTATTGAAAGACAGTAATATAGCACCATAGGCACCGTAAACAAATAATCTATGTTATTTGAGGGGTTATTTTA
>JAIOTF010000326.1 GCA_021107195.1 Anaerolineaceae bacterium
AGAAACCCTACAATTTTCATCCGGTTAGCGGCAGAATCTCACCAGACAGGTAGTTTTCCTCCTTCCGTGCTAATTCTATCCACCGCTGTCCACAACTGTCCCGTGGATAAAAATTTGAGCCAAAAACCCTATATGCGGAGGGTTCCTTTGTCTCGTCCCGTACATACAGGGTCAATTCTTCGATCGGTAACTGTTCTCCACAATATCCACAGCCCCTACTATGATTACTAAGACTCTATTTTATAAAGATATAAGGATAATATGTTTACCGCATGCATCAAAAATTCTGAGTTTTCACTTAAAAATAAAAACCTTTTCTGGCTTTAACTTTTCAGGAACGTTTTACTGAAAAATTACCGAAAAGTTCGGGAGACAAATTTTTGAATCTCATGAATGATCAATCAACGAGATATCAAACACGATGATTTCCTTAATTCAAAATTGAATTCTCGAAGCCATCAACGTTGTTGGGAAAGGCGCAAACCATACGATTTGTACAAATGGCACATGCCGCACTCTGCGATGATCAATCTGAGCCAATAGTCTGGTGAAGAGTTCCATGCAGCTGATCAGAAAAAAAGCTGCAAGTGCCGTATATCCTGGTGCTTCTTTTGGCCGATATTGTGAAAATGCCTTTTGAAAATAGAACACCAGTAGAAATATAGGCCCGGCAGAGATCGGGGTTACAGGCAGTTTGCCAGTTTTTTGAAAAAGTCAATCAATCCTGATTCCATTCTTGACGAAAAACGAGTAATGAAAATCAATAGTGAAAAGCAGCCTCTTGCGCATAGATTAATAGAGGCCACGTCTCATCTGCAAGGACAATGCTGTTCTCAACTTATTGGAAAGGCCAAAACATTTATGATACAATGATACAATAAGCTTGTGATGCTCTATCCATAAGCATCCCGGTATAAATCTTTTATTCGTTCACCGATCTGCATGATGTGAATCCCCCGAAGTAATCGGGGGAGAAATATAGCTGTTCAAGATTGAGTTTTCCGCTTATTGAGGTGACAAATGAAAACCAATGAATCCATTGTGATTGAAATTGACCCCGGGGCATCCACCCCAATCTATATGCAAATCGTAGAAAAATTGCACAGTTTGATGGTCGCCGGGCAGCTTGATCCGGGAGACCGGCTGCCGCCGGTGCGTAAATTGGCTGAGTCGCTGGACATCAATTTCAACACTGTTGCCCGCGCCTACCGCTGGCTGGAAGAAGCTGGCCTGCTCTCTATGTGCCAGGGACGCGGCACCTTTGTACTCAACCGCCCGCTGGCAGCCCTGGAGCGTCAAGAGCAGCAAGAGAGCCTGGATCATTTCACCCGTCGTATGATCAAGGATGCCCAGCGTTTGGGATTTTCTCCGTCAGATTTGCTGGCGACATTAACTCAATCAGTTGAGATCAAGTCTCTTCAAACAGCGATTAAGGAAGAAGAATAAACATGAAGACAAAAACAACCTGGATTGTAATAGGAATATTGACAGCGACATCGCTGGTGATTGGTGTGGCCGTGTACGGTTTATTGCCGGAACAAGTGGCTTCTCACTGGAACGCCCAGGGTGAGGCGGACGGCTATAGTTCGGCTATATCCGGTATCCTGCTCCTGCCCGCCATTATGGCGGGTACGTGTGTGCTGCTGATGTTTGTTCCTTCTATTGACCCTTTGAAGGAAAACATTGAAGCCTTCCGCCCGGACTATAACAGCATGATTGTTGCGATGGCTGGTTTCCTGCTCTATCTGCACGTGCTGACCCTGCTTTGGAATCTTGACATAGAGTTTCAAATGAACAGCCTGCTTGCCCCGGGATTTGGTGGATTGTTCTTCCTGATTGGTGAAATGGTCGGCAAAGCCCGCCGCAACTTCTTTATTGGTGTTCGCACACCCTGGACTTTGAGCAGCGACCGGGTATGGAAAAGAACACACGAACGCGCTGCGATGGGTTACAAGGTCGCCGGAGCATTGACTCTGCTCGCCATTCCCTTTCCACAGTGGGCATTTATTACGATGGTCGGTCCCATGTTGGTGGTATCCGTCTATACCGTGGTTTATTCTTATGTGGAATTTCAGCGAGAAAAAGAAGGAAAGCCGTAGATATTTGCCAATGTTTCACGTGAAACATTGTGTTCAGCTCGGACCTGCCCATTCACACATCATCGCCAGTTACGCGACGAAAAACTTTTTATTCGTATAATATATAGGCAAACGGTCGCCTGATGTTTCACGTGAAACATTGCGCGGCTTTTTCCCCGCCTGATATCAACGAAATTGGACTGCAAGAAAGACGGTTATTATGGAAGCGATTGTTCGTGTCGATCAACTGTCTTACCGCTATGGGGAATGTCTGGCGGTAGATCGTTTATGTTTTGAATCCCAGCCTGGCGAGGTGCTCGGTTTGTTGGGTCCTAACGGGGCTGGCAAGACGACAACCGTGCGTCTCTTGAATGGTCTCCTTGTTCCAGCCTCCGGCCAACTGACCGTGATGGGGCTGGACCCGGTTTCCCAGGGGTGCCGGCTGCGCAGGCATACTGGCGTTTTAACTGAAACGCCTGCTCTCTATGAGCGTCTCACCGCCCGCCAAAACCTGAACTTCTTTGGGGTCATGGCAGGTATGGAATCCCCGGCGCTTGAGACACGTATCGCTGAATTGCTGGCTTTCTTTGAATTGACCGAGCGTGCCAACCAGCGCATTTCTGCTTACAGTAAGGGTATGAAGCAGCGTCTGGCGTTGGCCCGTGCCCTTTTGCATCGTCCGAAAATTCTCTTTCTCGACGAACCAACCTCTGGCCTCGACCCCGAAGCATCCCGTGCGGTGCATGAGTTGATTGAATCGATCTGCCGCCAGAACGGGCAGACCGTGCTGCTGTGTACCCACAACCTGCATGAAGCGCAGCGCCTTTGCGATCGACTGGTGATCCTGGACCGCGGCCAACTGCTGGCATTTGGCAGCATGGACGATCTGCGCCAGCAGTTTGTGCCGGGTTTATGGGTTGCTGTGGAGTTCCTGCGCCCGCTGCCGTCTGCAGCAGCAGAACAGCTTTTGACGATTCCCGGTGTCGTGCAGGTCAAACCCGAAGACAAGCGCACATGGACGATCCGCGTAGAAAACGAATCCGTAGTGCCCTCTCTGGCTTCTTATCTGGTTGCCATGAATGCGGCTTTGCTCTCGCTTATGCCGCGCCAGGTCTCATTGGAAGAAATCTATTTCAAGCTCCAGCGTGGAGATCGTTTTGCCCACCAGGAGGTGCAGCATGAATACTAAAATTTTGAAAGCAATCGCTACCAAAGATATTTTGGAAGTGAAGCAGAACAAAGCAGCCTGGATGCCGATGGTCATCGTCCCGCTCATCTTTGTTCTTCTCATCCCTTTAGGACTTATCCTTATCCCCCAATTCCTGGATATCCCTATCGATGAGTTCCTGGCCGATCCTGATCTGGAAATTTTCCTGGCCAATATGCCGCCCTCTTTGCAGCAAACCCTGGAAGGCCTCGATCCGATCCAGAGTGCCCTGGTCATGGCCCTCGGCTATATGTTTGCCCCCCTGTTCCTTATCTTCCCGCTGATGTTTTCGACCGTGATTGCCGCTGAGTCCTTTGCCGGTGAACGCGAGCGCAAGACGATGGAGGCGCTGTTGTATACCCCGGCTACCGACAGCGAACTGTTTATGGGCAAGGTGCTGGCTGCTTTCATTCCCGCATTGATCCTCACCTGGGGCAGTTTTTTTGGTTACATGATCGTGGTCAACGCTGCTTCTTTCCCCTTGTTTGGCCGTATCTGGTTTCCCCTGCCCAGTTGGTGGCCGCTGATGTTTTGGATCGCTCCTGCTCTGGCCTTGCTCGGTATCTCTGCCACGGTTTTGATCTCTGTCCGTAACCAGACCTTTATGGGAGCATATCAGTTAAGCAGCTCTCTGTTGTGGTCGTGGTAGACCTGATGGTCGGACAGATTTCCGGTGTGCTCTATCTCAGTGTGGGAGTAGGCTTGCTCATGGGGCTGGTGCTGTGGCTTGCCGCACTTGGCCTCACCACCATGGCTGTGCGCAGTTTCAATCGTTATAAACTACTGGGTGAATCAAGCAGGTGAGATGCTTCCCGCATCCTGATCTTGCCGAAGGAGTCAAGGGAAAAATGAAGAGTTGGCTGTTTGTTGATTGTACTTAATACGATAAAGATAATAATATTTATCGTAATACGGTGTGGCGTATCAAGTAAAAACGCATATGATACGTTAATAAAATTTTCATTTTCTTTTAATGTACCTGTCCTAAAATATAAATGTCGATCGCTCGGGTGCCCCCCTCACTCGAGCGATTGATGCTTTAATCCGCCACATCAAATTTGTATCTCCCTTGTCGTTTTATCCACCTTTTTTGCCCTTTATCCACCAAAAACAGTCACTTATCCCCAAATGAAAGAAAGATTAGAGCTATAAAGCGGTTGTGTTTTGGTTAGTGTTTTAATCTGATATTAATGTTTAATCCGCTGAAATTTGATATATTATTGCCGTCAAACGCTTGGGTGCTCTCCTCACTCAGGCGTCTGTTTTTTAACAGCTCTTTAAATCCCTCTGACACCTCTCCATGTTACAATCAAATTAGATTGTCTCTCCGGATTTATTCTTTATTGCAGGAGGTAGAGTCAGCATGTCTATGCCTCATGTTTTCCCTAAAATTATTGCCCATCGCGGCGCACGTTCATTGGCGCCTGAAAATACGCTGGCCGCTGCCCGCAAGGCATTGCAGGCCGGTGCCGACATGTGGGAACTGGATGTGACCATCACCGCTGATGGTGAACTGATCGTCCTGCATGACAATACCCTCGATCGCACCACCAATGCCGATTCTGTCTTTCCGGAACGCTCCCCCTGGAAAGCGCATACCTTCCTCTTGAAGGAGATCCGTGAACTGGATGCCGGTTCCTGGTTTGTGACGCAGGACCCCTTCGGACAGATAGCGTCTGGTGCGGTCAGTGACGCAGACCAACAGTCCTATGTCGGCGAGAAGGTTCCGACCCTGGAAGAAGCCTTGCTTTTCACCCGCGACAATGACTGGCAGGTGAATATCGAGATCAAGAATTTGGGCAAAGCCCCGGGCAGCGAGATCATCGTTGAGCGAGTCGTGTACCTCATTCGTAAACTGGATACGGCAGAACAGGTGCTGCTCTCTTCCTTCAATCATGATTATCTGGTGCGCAGCAAGCAGTATGCTTCGCACATTCGCACCGCAGCCCTGGTGGCGATGCCCGCCATATTTGCCGCCCGAAACCTGACGCAAATTGGAGCGCAGGCTTACCATCCGCGCAAGGGTGCCATTTCTTCCTATCGCATCAAAGCCCTGCAGGAGCGGGGCTTTGCCGTCAATGTGTGGACGGTCAACGAGGAACGCGATCTGTCCCGCTATATAGAATACGGCGTGAATGGCCTGATCACCGATTTCCCGCAGCGCCTGCATGATATGCGTCTGCATGATATGCGCCTGCATAATATGCGCGGCGACACCGGCGTATGACGGTTTTAACGCAGAAGGG
>JAIOTF010000401.1 GCA_021107195.1 Anaerolineaceae bacterium
AGCTGCCGACATTCCCATTGAGCCACCTTGATCTGGTGAAAACCCACAGCCACTTCAATGCACCACTCGCCAACGCTGAACAACCCTATCCAGTGCTGGTTTTCTCACATGGCTATACGAATTCGTTTGAGGTCAATCAGGCACAAATGGAAGAACTCGCCAGCCACGGATACGTCATTTTCAGCATCAATCACACATACGAAGCATTTGGTACTGTTTTTCCCGATGGCAGAATTGTAACAATCTCAAAAGACACATTTTTTGCGCTAAATACCGAACCGACAGAATACTTCAACGATCATCTTGCAACCTGGGTTGCAGACACAAGCTTTGTCGTGGACCAGATAGAAATGCTTGACGCCGGCACAAGCGACGACTTCTTTACCAATAAGCTGGATATGGATCACATCGGCGTTTTTGGTATGTCGTATGGAGGCCCCACAGCAGAAGAATTTTGCCTCAACGATGAACGCTGCAAAGCCGCAGTCAACATGGACGGCAGCCATTTTGGATATACAGACTTTTCCTTCACCCCATTGCAAGTACCTTATCTGGTGTTTCATAATCAAAACTGGATGGGAAAATATGACGATGTGTTCTCATACGTACAGAACCGGGCTTACAAGGTTGATGTGAACAAATCAGAACACCTGCATTTTACCGATGGCATCCTATGGACGCCTTTACTCGTATGGGTAGACCAATCCCCAATACCCTTTTCAGCAGAAGATCTTCACTTTGTTTCTAAAGCCATCCAGCCCAAAGAAATGATCAGAATTGAAAATGCCTATTTGCTGGCATTCTTTGACAGGCATTTGAAACTGGAACAGGTTCCACTGCTCGATGAAAACATTTCCCCCTTTGAAGACGTGAGATTTTATTCCGGAACGCCATAGAATCAATTCTGAATTTTACAAACAAAAACCGCACGGTTCAACATGCGCACCGTACGATTTTTATAAAAAAGGCGGCTGGAAAACAGCCGCCTTTCATTATGCATTATACATTCCCGCATGATAAATTAATCTTATCTTAACCAATTTGCCCAACCGGATATAATCATACCGGAACCAGCCAACGCGGCGAACTGGAACCGCTATGCGTACACAAATTATAACCCGATTAATTTCAATGATCCAAGTGGACACGCAGCTCATGCTGGTGGGGGCGCTGCATCTGCTGGAGAAGAATTTTGGAAAAAGCGTGAGATTAAACTAAAGATTCAGGAAATAGTAAATGATTTACCTGAATCTTTAGATCCTGGGGAACCGATGCTAGATGGTTTCTTCGATAGATTACAGCATAATTGGGATTATATAGTTCGTAGTATTGTGCCAAAAAACTGGACGTGGTCATTTCCTGTGATTATTCCGGGGGGGTATGGAATAACCGATGAAATAATAGAACATTCAGTTTCAATTCGCGCATTTGGCTACGGATTTGGTGATACGCTTGTTCCGGTATTTGCTGGTGTAGGCTTTATAATAACATGTATCCCTGCTCAAGTTGAAAATATTCAATATGGTGACACTTCGTTTGCAGATATTACGGGAGATATTGCTGTAGACGCGTTGGGATTTGGATTATCTGAACTTGTAGGATATGGTGTTGGTGGACTTGCTATTGAAGCTCCACCTGTTGCCCTTGGGGTAAAAGTAGTAGCTGATGTCATTGTTGGCATGGCATACAACTACGCGGTTGATCAAACCGGATTCCGTGAAACGGTAGTTGATCAAATTGAACTAATATTCAATAAGGAATAACAACAGTGAAAAAGAAATTTGATGTCTTTTTGCTTCGCATGACTTTGTTAAAATTTGTCTTGTTTTCTATGATTTGTTGGTTTATATTGTATGCAGTTTATCAATACGCTGTAACATCGCTGGCATTGAAGATAATCATTGGGTGCAGCATTGCTATCATCTTTATGAATGGTATAAGGGTTGTTTTCGACAATGCGCCAAGATTATATTTTCTTTTGTATAGTCTTGGACTTGTGCCCACGATTGTCTTTATTGAGTATTCATTATTCTTGATATTGCAGTTTGAAGGCAATCCCCAATATGGTTTTATCATCGGCGTATATTCAATTGCTGTATTGTTTATTATTCTCATTGTTCAAGACAAAAAAGTTAAAGAGAGAAATATACGTTCCAGGGTAATAAGCATTTATACTGTAAAGAAAGATAATGATCTTATTGGTGATAAGGTTATCGATGCTTACAATGAAATTAATGAACCGAGCGAAAAAACATCCAAAATCATTTCCAAAATTGAAAGACTAACCCCATTCATTCCTGCATTCAACGTATTATTTGTAAAACATTTTCACTCATTTGTAGGATTGGTGCTCATAACTTGTCTAATGATGTTGCTGTTGGCGCCGATTACTGAATTTGGGAGGAATGCGTATAATTTCGTCCATTTGTTTTCAACTCTTCGAAAAATGGAAGAGTGAAAATTCCATTTAGAACACAAATATTGGCTTTTGCACAGCCAAGTGCCGCCTTATAGCTTCATATGGTTACATTCAATCAAGCTGATAGAGTCGCGTAAACAACATAGCAACTCCAGCACCTTAACAACAAAATAGTATTAGATCGTCACCAACTCAACCGACAGATCCAGCAAAAGAGGCGTTTCAGACTGCCCCTCCAGCAGGGCACACATTTGCTCCACCAGCGAGAGGCGGGTGCTGGTCTCCAGTTCAGGGACCTTCAGTTGTTCCGCCAGCAGCAGCAAGCGCTGGTGCTGGATGGCCGAAAGCGTACAGCCGCCTTTTTGCAGGTTGAGCGATAGCCCGATGCGCTTCTCCACGATCTGCATGGCTGCGAAATAATCACTGGCTACGGTTTCATCATGTACCCGCGCATAGGTGAGGGTTGTGTTCAGGCGTTTGTGCCCCAGGAATTTCTGGATGCTTGTAATGCGGCAGCCCGCATTCAAAAGCTGTGTTGCGCAGGTGTGCCGCAGGCGGTGAGGGTACACATGCACGCCCACCCGTTCCCCGGCGGCCTTGATGCGCCCCCGGATGAGGTCTTTCTCCACCGGCTGGTTGCGGAAGAGGAAAACATGCTCCGTAGGACCTTCTCCGCGCACTTCCAGATAGGCACGCAGCGCATTCACCGTGGTCTCGCTGCAAAACACCGTGTGGTCTTTCAACCCTTTTCCGCGGCGCACATACAGGCGCTTCTGGGCCAGGTCAAGGTCTTCCAGACGCAGTTCTTCCACCTCGCCAATGCGCATTGCGCTCTGCCACAGCAGGTAGAAGCTGGCCCTGTCCAGCAAAGCATTGCGTTTGGCCTTGAAATCCCCGGCCTGGAGAACTCGCGCTTCAAAATCCTCCTGAAGGCTGCGCACCTGTGCGTCGGTGAGGAATTTGGGAAGTGGGTCGGGTTCCTTCAGGCCGGGGATGCGCGTCAGGCAATACGGCACAGTGTGTCCCTGTTCCTGCAAAAAGTACAGAAAAGCGCGCAGCGAACGCAGATCGCCGTTGATGCCGCTCACGGCAGCCTTCTGCTGCAAACGAAAATCTGTGTAGTCCAGCACCATGCTGCGTTTCCGTTGCGACAGTTCCATGACCTGGTGCTCGTTGCCGCAGTTGCGCCAGGTGAGCAGATGGCCTGACCAGAACCGGCGCATATTCTAGTGCCGGCGGGCATTGCGCCAATTGGCTTGTTTGCAGTGCTGGTAGCGCAGCAAGGCCGTTACCAGCCATTCAGGCAGCCCTTGGGTATGCTCGGTATGGTCATAAGGGGTGATCTGGGTTTCCAGCAAGCCGCGCTCATTGAGCAGGAAACGGCGGAACTTCAACATTGCCAGATAGCAGTTGTGCGTCCAGGAATCACTGAGCTGCTTGGCGCGGATGTAGTGCATGGCTTTTTCCAGGTCTTGCTCCAGGTCCAGTTCACTGGATGGCAGGTTGTTGAGGCTGAGGATGTGCCCAGCCATGGGGATGTGCAGGCAGCGGATCACGTGCTCGCTGTTGCCGCCGCTGCTCAACCATTTGCGATAGCGCTGCAAGGTATCCACGTTTTCCGGCAGCCACTCAGCGGTGAATTTGGGCTGCGGCGCATCCGGCGGGAGACGGAAGTCGCGCGCATATTTGAGCGCCTGGTCGTAGATCTCGGTTGTCGTCACGGCTGCCTTTACGGGGGACATTACCAATCCTCCATTGTTTCACAGGCAGCGTAATAATCATCTGCCACGTCATGGTCGTTGGCCTGCACATAACTTTGGGTTGTGTCCAGCCAGCGGTGCCCCAGCAGCTTCTGGATGGTGGTCACAGGCACATCTGCTTCCAGAAGGTGGTTGGCAAAGGAATGGCGAAGCTGGTGAGCGGTAAGAGATACCCTGGCAAGCTCGCGGTAGATAACGAGTCGTTTGTGAATGGCGGTGGTGGAAAGCCCTTTCCCCTGGTAGCTGAGAAAGACAAAGTCACTGACCACCACTGGGCGCTGATGGATGTATTCACGCAGGGCCAGCTCGGACTGCGGCGAGACAAAGACGGAACGGTCCCGGCCGCCCTTGCCGCGCAGGATGATCCGCGGGTGCAGTTCATCCAGGTAAAGGTCCGTCAGTTTCAGCCCGGCCACTTCTCCGATACGCAGCCCGCAGCAGAGCATGAGCAGGAACATGGCCCGGTCGCGAACCCGGTTGTCCGCATACCCTTTGGGCGGCGCAGCGCCTTCCAGGGCGCGAAAGAAAGCGCGCAGGGCATCTCCCTGTACCGGGCGGGGCAGCAGCTCCCTCTGGCGCACACGATGGCGGCGGGGGAATACAGGACACACAAGCTCACTATCCTCACCGGCAAGGTAACTGTAGAAGGACAACAAAGCAGCGATGCGGCGGTTGATAGTTGACGGGCAAAATCCTTGATTGACCTGCTCGGTGAGAAAGATATCTACTTCGTGGAATGTGATTTTGTTGGGTGGCAGATCCCCAACGATTTCAACGAAAAGCGAAAGGTCGTATGAATAGTCTTTCCAGGTACGCGCCTGTGGATTACGGCGGCGCACCCAGTTGACGAAATCCTGAACTTCGGCTAGTATGAGAACACCTCCTGGGTTATAGAATGAATTGGATTGGACATCCTCATTCTACGATCAGGAGGTTCTTACCACCAGAAAGTACGGAGGTGGTTAAGATAACTAATCGACCACCCCGTAGAACAAGGGCAGCGGATCGCAAATCATGTCGCTCCACTCTACCGTTTCTTCCAGGCGTTTTTTGGCTTGGGCAAGGCGGGCAGCGTCGTTGGCGTGCACTGTGAACAGAGCCTCGCCCGCTTCAACGCGGTCACCGACTTTATGAAGCACCATGATCCCTACTGCATGGTCAATCGGGTCGCCTTTCCTGGCGCGCCCGGCCCCCAACTCAACCGAAGTCTCTCCCACTTCCCTGGCGCGCACGGCTTTCAACCAACCGGAACGCGGTGCAAGCACCTGCTCAACCAGGGAAGCTGTCGGCAGCTTCTCAGGATGATCCACATAACTCACATCGCCGCCCTGCTCCCGCACCAGCGTGCGGAAATATTCCAGGCCAGAGCCATCGGCCAATGCTCTCTCAGCCATCTTGCGGGCTTCATCCAGATCCGGCACCCGGTTTCCAAGTACCAGCATGTGACTGGCAACCACCAGACAATGCTCACGGAAATCTTCCGGTCCGCCCCCCTGCAAGGTTTCGATAGCCTCACGAGTTTCCATGGCATTTCCTACCGCCACACCAAGCGGCTGGTTCATGTCTGAGAGCAAACCAACCACCCGGCGGCCACTCAGTTTACCGATAGCAACCATGATCTCAGCCAACTGGCGCGCATCATCCAGATTGGTCATGAAAGCGCCCTCGCCCAGCTTGACGTCCAGCACAATGGCGTGCGCTCCGGCGGCGATCTTCTTGCTCATCACCGAAGAAGCAATTAACGGCATTGAAGGCACCGTACCGGTGACGTCGCGCAAGGCATACATTTTTCCATCTGCCGGGGCCAGGTCTTTGCTCTGGCCGGTCAAAACGATCTTGTATGTTTTGAGCTGACTCAGGAATTCTTCCTCTGAAAGGTCTGTACGATACCCGGGGATGGATTCCATCTTATCCAATGTGCCGCCGCTGAATCCCAAACCACGACCGGACATCTTACCAACCGGCAAACCGCAGGCTGCCACTACCGGCCCCACCACCAGCGTGGTTTTATCACCCACGCCGCCCGTGGAATGCTTATCGATCGCGATTTCCACAGCAGAGGAAAGATCCAATGTTTCACCCGAACGCACCATTGCCAGAGTCAAGTCAGTGGTTTCCCGATCACTCATCCCATTCAACAATACAGCCATTGCCCAGGCAGAAGCCTGATAGTCGGGAATCGTTCCATCAGTGAACCCTTCTACGAAGAAATCAATTTCTTCGCGGCTTAACTCTTGACGCTCTCGTTTCTTGATGATGATATCAACTGCGCGCATTATTGCACCTCATATCGTTAAATTTATACCCAAAACTCCCAGCCTGATGCAGGAAGAATTTTATTATAATCCATGAGAATGGGGATCAGGATCAGACAACAAGGTAAATGCGTCTATCTCCACAGAGACAAGAAATGCCACAATATGGCCCCGCCAATTTCCGCAGCGGCTCAGCATGTTGAGCCGCCGCAAGTCCCCTCACAACTCAAAAGGGTGTGCTGCCCGCGGGATTTCCCGCTGACCGCACACCCTTCTGAAATCGCCGCTGACTCAGATCAGCGGCCAGGTTCGTCCCACTATTTCAATGAAATCGTAACTTTGCGATATGGTTCCTCGCCAACGCTCCGGGTAACCACGTCCGGGTGGCTGCGCAATTCCAGGTGGATCAAGCGCCGCTCATTAGCGGGCATCGGCTCCAGCAATTGGCGGCGGCCAGTCTGCACTGCCTGATCTGCCATACGACGGGCAAGCTGACGCAGTTGACGTTCACGCCGGATGCGATATCCCTGCACGTCCACGATCAACGGAATCCAGTGCCCCAATTCTTTGCCAACGATCAGGTTGGTAATATATTGCAGCGCGTTCAGGGTTTCGGAACGACGGCCGATCAAAATACTCAGATCATCACCAATGATGTCCAGCAACAATACCGGCTCTTCGTTCTCTTCACCATTCTCAATATAACTGGATTCAACGGAAGCACGCACTTTCATTTTTTCCAGCAAACCTTCCAATACTGTCGTGGCAATCTGCAAAACCATGCGTTTTTCATCATCGAGACCAGCATCAGCTTTAGCAGCTTCAGGCTCAGACTTGACTACTGCGGGTGCAGTTTCCACAGCAGGCTCATCCTGTTCTTCTTCTTCTGAAATAATCCGTAAACGAACTCTTGCCTGGCGGCTGCGCAATCCAAAAATACCGCCTTTGCCGCCTGCATCCAAAATTTCAACCTTAACCGCTTCACGCGGCAGGCCAAGTTGATCACAGCCCATAGATATCGCTTCATCCACGGTGGGCGCAATGATCTCCAATGTTGTATCTTCTTGTGTCATAAGTCTCCCTCACCTTGCCATTGAACCTACGAGTTTTTTATCGTCATTTTGCATCAGGGTTTTTCTTGAATATCTTCAAGTTTTCCCAATTCAATCTTCCCAACAAAGCATACTGAATAATCCCCACAACACTCGAAGTAAAGAAATACAGCGCCAGGCCAGAAGCCAGAGTGTATGCCAAATACCCCATCAGGAACGGCATGTATAACGTCATCATATTCGACATCATTGCTGCCTGTTCATTCCCTTGCGAGGAAGGAGGCGTCATCAACTTGCTTTGCAGATAAGAAGCAATCACCACCAGGACGGCCAACACTGGAATGCCAAAGTCAATTCCCGGAATGAATACCCGCTCCGGTTGACTCAAATCCATCCACAGGAATTGATTGTTCAGGGGTACCAATTCCGCCAGATTCTTCAGTGCCGGGTAGATGTGACGGGTTAAGTTGAGCATTTCAATCGGTGTGCTCGACAGCGCCCGGATGACCGCCTGGTACAAACCAATGATGATCGGAAACTGGATCAGGGTTGGCAAACAGGACGCAAACGGGCTAATCCCCAGCTCCTGATACAGTTTCATCTGTTCCTGTGCCAGTTTTTCCTTATCCCCTTTGTATTTCTCCTGCATTTTGATGTAGCGGGGATCGGTCTGCAATTCCTGCATGGCTTGCGTACCCTTAAGTTGCTTGACCGTCAAAGGATGCGTGACCAGCCGGATCAACAACGTGAACAGGATAATGGCGATGCCAAAATTACCCACCAGTTGGGTGATTAACAATACTACGTTAATAAATGGAGCAATAATAATTGTATTCCACATGAAAACCTGCCTTTATTTTGAGGGAACAGACCAGCGTTCGGTGCCATTAGCCGGATCCAAGACCACCATCAAATCGTCACCGTTGGTGACCGCCACCAGAATGAAATCACCAGCCCGCACCAGCCCTGCCTGAAGTTCGCCGTCTACCGGATGTGACCACTGCTTGACACCGTTGAAGCTCACTGCCTGAACACCGGCTTCTTCAATGCCAAAAGCCACACCATCTTCCAGTAATGCACCAGAGCCAATCACCGGACCATCTACTGTAACCGTCCATTCAATATTGCCGTTGTTGGCATTCAAAGCATAGATCGTACCGCTCAAATCGCCAAACATGACCAGACCTTCATGCACAACTGGGGATGCCCAAACAGCGCCCTGTGTTTCAAATCGCCACAGCACTTTGCCGGACGGAGAAACTGAAACCAACTCCTGGGTCATTGTGCCCACGTATAGATTGCCATTTTCGCCCAGAGCTGGACTAGCGACCATTGCGCCGCCCAAATCCACTGACCAAACCTGACGGACATTTTCAGCACTTACTTCCAAAGCATACATGGAATGGTCCATCGAAGCCAGGTACACTTTTTCGCCATCATACACAGGCTGTGCCCATAATGCCTCGCTCGACTGGTCAAACTTCCAGGCCAATGTCCCCTCACTGGTCATCGCATACAACATGCTGTCAGCCGAGGGCATCAGGATCAAATCATCTACCAACAGCCCGGGAGCGATGAAACGCTTCTCAGCTTCGCTGTATTTCCATTGCAAGTTGCCATTGCCCGTGCCCAGACTGTAGATACTATTTTGATAATCGCCAACGATCACCCCGCCATCCTTAACAACAGGAGGCGCATAGAATGTCAATGCCCGATCTTCTTCGACCGGATACTGCCAGATCTGATTGCCATTCTCGAGTTTCAAAGCTCTCACAGCCTGACCATAAGAGACATAAACCGTCTCGCCGTCTACTGTGAAGCCCGGCCAGCTTGAAGCAGCAATCCGGCTGGCTGAAGAACACGCACTCAAGAGCATGCTGGCAGCCAGCATCAGGACAAGCAATGTCCAACGAATGGTTCTTTGTTTTGTTTTCATTATCATCATTTTTTCATTTCCAATTCAGAAAAGCCCTGTTCTTTCAAGGAACAGGATCGTAACCACCAACATTGAAAGGATTGCAGCGCAGTATCCGCCAGGCAGACAGTCCACCGCCCTTCCAAATGCCATGTTTATAGATCGCCTGATAACTGTAATGGGAACAAGAAGGATAAAACCGACAAGTATTTCCCGGTATGCCAGGTGAGATCACCTTTTGGTAAAAGCGAATCGCTAACAACAGCGGCCAACGAAGCACCGTCCACAAGTTGAACGGCAAGTCCCGCAATTTAGGTTCGCTGGCATACAATTCATCTTCAGCCATTCGATTGTTCCAGCAAATTCGCTTTTTGTAAAAGCTGTCGGAAAGATGTCAAAAGATCCTCATAAGGAGCTTCACAAGACGTGGCGCGAGCCAGTATGACCAAATCCCATCCCGGACGCAGATCAGGGAGCAAGGTATCCACACAAGCACGGATACGACGTTTCGCCCGATTGCGGTTGACTGCATTCCCTACGGCATGACTGGCTGACACGCCAATCCGCACCTGATCTAAATCATTTGGTGCTGCAATCAATACCACAAGCGGGTGGGCATAAGACTTTCCTGTACGCCGCACCCGCATAAAATCAGTTGAGCGGGTCAGGCGAAACCTTTGTTTCACCCTTCAAATTGTCCCATGATCAATAACTTATTGCCAATACATGATACAGACAAACGTTGAACAGACAATCTATACAATCCGTGTCTTTAACGACACGTCTCACTTTAGAAGTGATTGTATTTGACGTGATTGTTTGCTTTCGGGGTCAAATTGTGTCGACCGCGAAGACGGCGGCGCTTCAAAACACTGCGCCCATTGGAAGTCGACATGCGTTTTCGGAAACCGTGCACACGCACGCGCCGTCGCTTCTTTGGTTGATATGTTCTCTTCGGCATAAAAATTCCTTCCTATTCCACTTCGTTAAAGTGTGACAAAAAAATGCTCCCATCCGAAAAAAACAGCGGCCAGGCGATTTGTGTATCTGGTGATGTGAGGGATTTCTCTCCCATCACCACATAAACTGACCCGAACCACTTCTTAATTGATTGCCGGACGGGGCCCACTACCCATAGCTGAAAAATTATACCGCAACGCGGCATAACGGTCAAACTGTTTTTCATAAAATTCATATCACAAACCAATTACGATATGGCTATCATCAAACTTGTTTCCCTCCCGTGACAAGGTTGAACGCGCAAAAAATTGACCATCACTATTCCGCCGCGTTCGGTGCATGCTTACATCATTGGCGAACACGGCGACAGCGAAGTGCCGGTCTGGTCGCTGGCCAATATCGCCAGAATGCACCTGCCGCTTTATTGCAATAACAACGGGCTGAACTGTGACCCCGATGTACTGGAGCATATCTTCGAGCAAACGCGGGATGCCGCTTACCAGATCATTGAACGCAAGGGCGCAACCTATTCCATAGGCATCAAGCTAATACATCGTTACACTTGGAAAGGTTGGCTTAATCAGCATTTGGCCTGCCTGATGCAGCCTTCCGCAGAGTTTCACTGTTTGCAAGATAACCCTCGCTAACCGGTTAATGACAAATTTTGTATATTTTGGAGGCAAAGTATACAAAAATTCAACCTTTCCAAGGGGCGCATTCGTTGAATATGTTGCTTTGGTTGACGAGTCTCTCCTTAACATCGCTTAGCTTGATGCGCATGGCAACCTATTACGCCATCGCTGCCGGGCTGATGGCAATCATCCGGGCCATCCTGCGCGACCAGAACTCTGTGCTTTCTGTCTCCAATCACATAGAAGACTGTTATGGCATCCGTGACGTCTACCTGAGCCCGCCCAGATTGACCGTGGCGGCGTTGAACGCATGTTGAAATTGGAATTGGACGAAAGAGAGGTCAGCGGGCTGCAAAATTCCGCCCGCATCCTCAAGGAAACCCTCAACCAGCTCTCCATCTGACCCGTCCATCTTGTTCAGGTCATTCACTAATCCACGATCTCTCCCATCATCCGCCGCGGGCCATCCTCCACCAAATGCACGTGCTGGAGCGTGTTCCAGGCATTCACCGGGCTGAAAGCCTCAACCCGCAGGTAGTTATCCGTCAATCCCCTCATCAACCACCCGCCATCCTGCTCCTGCGCCAATTCCCACAGCACCGAAATCGACTGTCCCATGAATTGTTGGCGGTACACCTGTGCTGATTCGGCCAGGACCTCCCGCACCTGTGCGTTGCGCTGGCGGCGCTCGGTCAGCGGCACCTGATCTTCCATGCGCGCCGCTGCTGTGCCAGGGCGCGCAGAAAATGTAAAGACATGTCCCGCAGCAAAATTCATCTCGCGCACAAAAGCCAGCGTCTCAGCAAATTCTTTCTCATCTTCTCCCGGGAATCCAGTAATGATATCTGTCGTGATCGCCATCTCCGGGTGCACTGCCCGGGCACGTTCCACGAGCCGCCGAAAAGCAGCCGGATTGGTCTTGCGTACCATACGTTTCAAAGTGTCTGCGGAGCCGGATTGCAGCGGCAAATGAACATGGCGGCACATGCGGCTGTTTTGCCACATCCCGAAAAAACCTTCTTCCAGTTCCCACGGCTCCAGCGAGGAAAGCCGCAAACGCGGCACATCGGTTTCCCTCAAAATCGCCGCCAGCAGGTCACTTAATCGCAGGCGCAGTCCTCCGTCAAAGTCCTGTCCCCACGCCTGGATATTGACCCCCGTCAGCACCACTTCCTGCGTGCCCCCGGCCTGCGCGGCACGGATATCAGCCAAAACCTCATCCAATGGCACGCTGCGACTGGTGCCGCGCGCCAGGCGGGTTACACAGAACGTGCAGTGATTATCACATCCATCCTGTACCTTGATGAACGCTCTTGTGCGGCTATGCGCACCGGGCAGCGGGCGGCGGGCAATCATTCCCGGCAGGAATTCTTCCACGGGCAGTCCCAGGAAATCAGCCACCAGAGCCTCTTTTTCCTCATTCACCACCACCTGCACCGCACCCGACAATGCAGCAGTATCCGCCGGCTCCAGCGTGGCCCAGCAGCCTGTGGCGATCACTTGCTGTGCTCCAGCCCGCAAAGCCTGGCGAATCTTCTTGCGAGAGTCGGCCACTGCTTTACCGGTCACAGCACAG
Source organism: Anaerolineaceae bacterium (assembly GCA_021107195.1). GTDB lineage: Bacteria > Chloroflexota > Anaerolineae > Anaerolineales > Anaerolineaceae > SMBSF63. The sequence continues at coordinate 12,570 of JAIOTF010000401.1, forward strand.
GTATTGACAACAACCACATCCGCCTTACCGGCCTCATCCACGATTTCATGCCCCGCTATCCGAAACTGAGCGGCCATGCGTTCAATCTCGCTTTGGTTAAGCCGGCAGCCAATCACATCCAGATAAATCTTCATCTACCTACTACCCTTAAACCTCAATTGATCACTCCTCTTCGGTTCTTTCAACCTGCCATTTATTTAACAGCGCATCAATCCATTCAATTCAATCCATCCAGCAGCCGCTGCGCCATCACGCCAACAGAACCTTTTTGGTCCAGGCTGACCGCCTGCAGCAAATGGCGTTTTGCCAGTTGAACCTGGCCGCTCTGGATATATAGCTGTCCCAGATGAAAATGCGCTGAAACGCAGGACGCATCCTGCTGTATCGCCTGCTGCAAAAAGCGCTCTGCTGACGGCAGATCCTGGAAATACATCATTGTCCAGCCCATCAGGTCCAGCGCGGCCGGGTCATCCGGCTGCGAGGCCAACGCCCGGCGAGCAGCAGGCAACCCCACCGTACGCGCTTCAATGCCATTCTCGATGCTGAATCGGGCCAGTGTCTGCCAGTAAAGCGGGTCGTCTTCAGCCATTGTGGCAGCTTTCTGATAATACGGCAGCGCCGAAAGGATGTCCCCCATCTCGCGCAAGGAGTGCCCGATCTCGGCCTGCCAGGCTGCTTGTTCCGGCTCTTCTGCCGCCAGCCGGGTGTAGATAGACAAAGCCACTTCCGGCTTGCCCTGCCGCCGCCAGTAGAGTGCCGACA
>JAIOTF010000197.1 GCA_021107195.1 Anaerolineaceae bacterium
CAAGAGTGTCTCGATGATCTTCTTCGCCCAGAAGGTGCTGCGCAAGGTGCCGGGTAACTGGACGTTTGTGATCGTGACCGACCGGCAGGAGCTGGACGGGCAAATCTACAAAAACTTCGCTTCGGCCGGAGTGGTTACTGAAGGCCGCGCCCAGGCGGAAAGCAGCCGCCACCTGCGCCAGTTGCTGCGTGAAGATCACCGCTATGTCTTTACCCTGATCCATAAATTCCGCACCGAAAACGGCGAGCCGCATCCCGTGCTCTCCGGGCGCGACGACATCATCGTCATCACCGATGAAGCGCACCGCAGCCAGTACGATACCCTGGCGCTGAACATGCGCACCGCCCTGCCCAACGCCGCATTTTTGGCCTTCACCGGTACGCCGCTGATCGTGGGCGAAGAGAAAACCCGCCAGGTGTTTGGCGACTATATCAGCGTGTATGACTTCCAGCAGTCAGTGATTGATGGCGCCACAGTGCCTTTGTATTACGAGAACCGCATCCCTGAGCTGCAATTGATCAACGACAATCTTAATCAGGATATGGAAAACCTGCTGGAAGCAGCCGAACTGGACGAGGCCCAGGAAAAGAAACTGGAACGCGAATTTTCACGTGAGTATCACTTGATCACCCGCGATGACCGTCTGGAAGCGATTGCCAAAGACCTGGTGGCGCATTTCACCGGGCGCGGCTTCCAGGGCAAGGCGATGATGATCTGTATCGACAAGGCCACTGCCGTGTGTATGTATGACAAGGTGCAGAAATACTGGGCGGAGAAGCTGGTGCAATTGCAGGCGGACTGGAGCGTGGCAGCAGATGGGGCGCGGGAGGCGCTTGCTGCGAAAATCGCCTGGATGAAGGAGACCGACATGGCCGTGGTGGTCTCGCAGGCGCAGAACGAGATCGCCGACATGGCTGAAAAAGGACTGGACATCCGTCCGCACCGCAGGCGCATTGTCGAGGAAGACCTGGAAACAAAATTCAAGGACCCTGAGGATCCCTTCCGGCTGGTGTTTGTGTGCGCCATGTGGATGACGGGCTTTGATGTGCCCAGTTGTTCAACGCTCTATCTTGATAAACCTATGCGCAATCACACCCTCATGCAGACCATCGCCCGCGCCAATCGTGTCTATCCCGGCAAAGTCAGCGGCCTGATCGTGGATTATGCCGGCGTGTTCCGCAACCTGGAACGGGCGCTGGCTATTTATGGCGCGGGTAAAGATAGTGAAGAGAAACCAGTAGAAGACAAGTCTGTATTGGTGGCGGCCTTGCGGCAGGCGTTGGAAGAAACCGATGCGTTTTGTACAGAGTGTGGCGTTGATCTGGCAGCGATCCGGGCTGCGGCGGGGTTTGACCGCATCCGGCTGCTTGATGATGCGGTAGAAGTACTGGTGAGACCACCAGCGGTCAAACGCCGTTATATTGAACTTTCCAATACGGTGCACCGTTTGTATAAAGCTGTGCTGCCCGATAAAGATGCGAAGGAGTTCGCTGCTGAGGTGGCGCCGGTGCATGTGATCGCGGAAAAAATTCGTTCCCTGGCAGAGCCAGTTGATATTTCGACGGTGATGCAGCAGGTGGAGGAATTGCTGGATCGTTCGATTGCCACCGAGGGCTATGTGATTCGCCAGGGGAGAGCACCTTTTGGAGAGGGCGGCGAGCATTGGATTGACCTGAGTAAGATTGACTTCAAAGCGCTGGCTGAGAAGTTCAGGCAGGGGCGCAAGCGCACGATGAACGAGCGGCTCAAGGCTTCGGTGGCGCACAAGCTGATGGCCATGGTGCGCCTGAATCGTACCCGCATGGATTATCTGGAGAAATTCCAGGAAATGATCGATGAATATAACGCCGGCAGCCTGAATGCCGAGGAGTTCTTTAATCGGCTGGTGGATTTCGCCCACAGTCTGAATGAAGAAGAACAACGGGCAGTGGGCGAGCAGTTGAGCGAGGAAGAGTTGGCGGTTTTTGATCTTTTGACCAAACCGGAAATGAACCTGAGCAAAGCAGACCGTAAAAAAGTGAAGGCCGCTGCCCGGGAACTGCTGGTGACACTCAAGACCGAAAAACTGGTGCTGGACTGGCGCAAACGCCAGCAGGCACGAGCCGAGGTGCGGGTGACCATCAAAGATGGACTGGATGATCAACTGCCGCAAGCCTACACCCCTGAACTTTTTGAGCAAAAGACCACCGCTGTCTTTCAGCATGTGTACGAGTCATATTATGGAGATGGGCGCAGCGTGTATGCAGTCGCGGGGTGAGGATCATTTTTGGCCACTTAAATTTCACGATTCCCTGATCCGTTCAGGGAATTTTTTATTGACCGCCTCAAATCCGGCAAAACTTGGCTATAATGGGGAAACAATTTATTTACTGTTGCAGGGTTGAAGTCCTGCGCAATGCGTTATTGCAATCACACATTTTTAAAGGAATTCAGGATGAACGTGCAGATCAAGGAAGTGCTGGACTTAAAGGATTTAAAAGCTTTTATTCAATTTCCGCATACGCTGTATCAAGGCAATCCCTACTGGGTGCCGAATCTGGTTTCGGATGACACCAATGCCCTGCGCCGGGACAGGAATCCGGCTTTTGCGCATTGCGAGGCGCGTTACTGGCTGGCTTACGATGAGGGGAAGATCGTGGGGCGCATCGCGGGTATTTTAAATCATGCGCATCTTGAAAAATGGAGGGAGCGCTATGTGCGCTTTGGCTGGTTTGATTTTGTGGATGATCCGGCCGTGTCTGCTGGGCTGTTGAAGAAAGTGGAGGATTGGGCGCTCGAGAAGGACATGACCGCCGTGCACGGCCCGCTGGGCTTCACTGACCTGGACCGGGAGGGGATGTTGGTCGAAGGCTTTGACGAGCTGGGCACGCTGGCGACGATCTATAACTTTCCCTATTATCCGCAGCACATGGAGCGGGCAGGTTATGGCAAGGACACAGACTGGGTGGAATACGAGATCAAGATGCCGGAAGAAATCGACGAAACCATCGCCAGGGTTTCAAAGATCGTCATGAAGCGTAACAAGCTGCACTTGTTACAACCGCGCAACAAGAAAGAAATGCTGCAATATGTTGATCAGTTGTTTGACCTGTTGAATGAAGTTTATCAGGACTTGTATGGCGTTGTGCCGCTGACGCCTGAACAAAAGAAAAGCTATACGAAACAATATTTCGGTTTCATCCATCCGGATTTTGTGCCGGTTGTTTTGGATGAGGACGACAATATGGTCGCCTTCGGCATTACGATGCCTTCCCTGTCGGTCGCATTGCAGCGGGCGAAGGGACGCCTGTTCCCGTTTGGTTTCATTCACCTGCTGTGGGCAATGGGCAAGTTTGACCGGGCTGACCTGTATCTGGTGGCGGTCAAGCGCTCATACCAGGGCAAGGCGGTCAACGCCATCCTGATGCACAGAATGCTGGAGGTCTTCCGGAAATACGGTGTGAAGAGCGCTGAGTCCAATCCCGAGCTGGAGGACAATGAGCTGGTGCAGGCGCAGTGGAAATTCTTCGACAAGCGGCAGCACAAACGCCGCCGCTGTTTTATCAAGCACTTAGATACTGGGGATAATAATGCAAGTTGATATGGTGAAATTGATCTGTTTTTCGCCGACCGGCACCACCCGGAAGATATTGCGAGGCCTGGCCGCCGGGATGCAGGCGGCGCAGGTGGAAGAAATTGACCTGACCCCGCCGGATGCCTGCTCAAAAGAGGTTGTAGAACTGGGCAGCGAACTGGCCGTGATGGGCATGCCGGTGTATGCCGGGCGGCTGCCGCCGGAGGCTGTGGCCCGGCTGCAGCGCTTGCGGGGAAATCAGACCCCGGCGGTACTTGTGGTAGTGTATGGCAACCGGGCGTATGAAGATGCCTTGCTGGAGCTGTCTGATCTGGCCTCGGCAGCGGGGTTTGTACCCGTCGCCGGTGGGGCGTTCATTGGCGAACATTCCTTTACATCCGATGCCGCGCCGCTGTCGGTCGGACGGCCGGATGCAGTCGACCTGGCAAAGGCGGCGCAGTTTGGCGAAAGTGTGCACGCAAAGTTGGAGGGAATGACCAGCCTGGATGATTTGTCTCCGCTGGTATTGCCGGGAAATCGCCCTTATCGCGACTTGAAGCAGTGGGAGAATTTGATGCCGGAGACGGACGAGGCGCTGTGTACCCTGTGTGGGGATTGCGCTGATGTCTGCCCGACCGGGGCCGTGACCGTGAAGGACAGTGTGCAGACGGATGGCGAGAAGTGCATCGTGTGCTGTGCCTGCATTAAAGTGTGTCCGACGGGCGCGCGCATGATGCACAATAAGCGCATTTTGAAGACGGCGAATTGGTTGTTTGAGAACTGTTCCGAGCGCAGGGAACCGGAAGTTTTCCTCTGAAATATCAAATGTCGTGTGAGTGTCGTTAATACGACATTGTTGATCAACACTGCATCTCCTATGATGAAGAAAAAAATAACAAAAGGAGTTTGCGATGAATCAACCAGATCTAGGATTAAAAGTTACCGAAGTGCGCCAGCAAAAAGGCTTCACGCAGGAGCAGTTGGCTGAGCACTGCGAGGTCAGCACGCGCACCATCCAGCGCATTGAGAGCGGCGAGGTGGAACCACGGCCGTTCACCCGCAACAGCCTGAGCAACACCCTCGATTTTGATTTCAATGAGAGCAATGTCCACAATGAACCTTTGTGGCTGGCCGCTCTGCACCTCAGCAGCATCTTCAGCATCATCATTATCCCGCTGCTGATCTGGTCGTGGAAGAAAAAGCAGAGTTACAAGATTGACCGCCACGGCCGGGATGTGCTCAACTTCCAGATCACGATCAATCTGATGTTAATTGCGGTCACAGTGTTTTTGGTGTTCGGTGTGCCATTCATTATCCTGGCTTCGGAAACACACTGGAATATCAACGATGTAGCTCTGGGAGTGCTGCCCCTCATCAGTATTGTCCCAATGATCGCGATTGGTATATTTTGCACCTGGCAAGGTGTGGTCAACACTGTCCGCGTGATGTCGGATAAGCCCTACAAATACCCGCTCAGTATCCCGTTCATCAAGTAGGTTGTTTACATGCACATGTATCAATCAGTGACCGCACCCTTGATTTCAGGGGTGCGGTCATTCTTATGCGATGAGGGTGAATTCGGGACAAGCTTACAGGTTTTCCAATTCTTCCCAGCGCTGGTAGGCTTCGGCCAATTCCTCTTCCAATTGCTTGAGACGGTTGGCGTCTTGGGTGATCTCGGCTTCGGGCCTCTGGTAGAAACCCGGGGTAGCCATGGCGGCAACAAGCTGCTGTTGTTCGTTTTCGAGGATTTCAATGTGCTCCGGCAGGGCAGCCAGCTCGCGCTTTTGGGCCGCGAGGGCGCGTTTTTCGTTGTAGCTGAGCTTGCGCGCTGTACGATCTGCGGCTGGTTTCTCGTTCCTGGGGGCAGCGGGTTTGCGCGGCTTGGGCGCAGGCAGTTTGGTGTCTTCGGCCTGCTGCAAGCGCAGCCAGTCATCGTAATTCCCGGCAAATTCTTCAACCTTGCCGCTGCCATCCAGCGCCAATAGCCTGGTAACGAGGTTGTTGAGGAAGGTGCGGTCATGGCTGACGAGCAGCAGGGTGCCTTTATATTCGAGCAGCAGGTTTTCAAGGATCACGAGGGTTTCAATGTCGAGATCGTTGGTGGGTTCGTCAAGGATCAGCAGGTTTGCCGGTTGGGTAAACAGACGGGCGAGCAGCAGGCGATTGCGCTCGCCGCCAGAGAGGGCGCTGATGGGGGCGTTCACCCGCTCTGGTTCAAAAAGAAAATCCTGCAGATAACTGATCAGGGCACGTTCCCTGCCATTGATGGTGATCACATCGCGTCCCTGGCCGACATTGTTCAACACCGATTTGTTCTCATCTAACTGGGAGCGCAGTTGGTCAAAATAGGCGATTTCCAGATTGACACCCAGACGGAGATTGCCTTTGTCCGGGGCGAGTTCGTCGATCAGCAGGCGCAGCAGGGTGGTCTTGCCGGATCCGTTGGGACCGATGATGCCAACCTTGTCGCCGCGCTGAATGATGGTGGAGAAGTCGCGCAGGATGGGGGCATCGCCATAGTCATAGCAGACATTTTCCGTCTCGATCACCAGGCGGCCGGAGCGCCGGTCGGCCTGGATTTGCATGCGCACTTTGCCGGGCTGTTCGCGTCGTTCACGGCGGATGTCACGCAGGCGCTGTAAAGCGCGCACCCGGCCTTCGTTGCGCGTGCGGCGCGCTTCGAGTCCGCGGCGGATCCAGGCTTCTTCCTGGGCCAGTTTCTTGTCAAAGAGAGTGTTCTGGATTTGCTCAGACTCCAGCATGGCTTCTTTGCGTTCGAGAAAGGTGGAATAATCGCAGTTCCAGTCGAACAGGCGTCCGCGGTCAAGCTCGATGATGCGCTTGGCCAGCTTTTGCAGGAAGACCCGGTCGTGGGTGACAAAGAGCAGGGAACCGCCCCAGCGGGTGAGGAAGTCTTCCAGCCATTGGATCGATTCGATGTCCAGGTGGTTGGTGGGCTCGTCGAGCAGCAGCAGGTCGGGATTGCATACCAGACCGCGGGCCAATAACACGCGGCGCTTCATGCCCGCCGAGAGGGTGTCAAACGCGGCCTGGGGGTTGAGCTGCATGCGTGAGATGATGTTCTCGACTTGCAACTGACGCTGCCAGGGGGCTTCCACCTCTTCAGTTGTGAGGGGAATTCCGTCCAGTCCGCCGGCGACGATCTCAGTCACCAGTCCGCCCATGCCCTGCGGCACTTCCTGGGGCAGGTAGGCCAGACGCATATTCTGCTGGCGGGCGATGCTGCCGCTGTCGGGGGCGATGGCGCCGCTGAGCAGTTTCAGCAGGGTAGTCTTGCCCATACCGTTACGGCCCAATAATCCCAGCCATTCACCGCGTTCGATTTGTAAATTGATGTCTTCCAGGAGCAGCGGCCCGCCAAACCCCAGACTCACGTCCTGCATACTGATCAGTGCCATAATAAAATCATCCTTTGCGGTTGAAAATATACTACAAAATGCGGGATTAAGGATTGGTAAATCAGAAATCAGGTTGCAGATCGAGGATATTGAACAGGATTTACGTGTGCACGCAAAGGTTGTCAAAAAGAAGGAACCTCAGGTAGGATAAGGTCTGTGAAAACTAAATCCACCGGAGGTTCCAAATGGAATATACCACTGAAGTGCTAAACGAAATAGCGTGCGAACTGGCAGAAATGTTGAAAACCGCAATCCTGGCA
>JAIOTF010000295.1 GCA_021107195.1 Anaerolineaceae bacterium
CGATCTCGGTGTTCGCAACGGCAATTTTGTATTCACAGCCGGTCAGATTGGTCTTGATCCGGCGACTGGTGAAGTCGTAGATGGCGGGATTGAAGTGGAGACCCGGCGGGCCTTAATGAATTTGCAGGCTGTGTTGGAAGCTGCCGGCGCAAAACTGAGTGACGTGGTGAAAACCACGGTTTTCTTGCAGGATATGGGAGAATTTGGCAAAATGAACGGTATCTATGCTGAATTCTTTGGAGAACAGCCCCCCGCACGATCCGCAGTGCAAGTTGCCGCTCTGCCCTTGGGTGTGGTCGTCGAAGTGGAAGCTGTGGCGATCCTTCAGGACTAAGCAGCCTTGAAAAATGCCCATGTCCTGTTTCTTGATTCCTGCTGCCGAGAAGGCGTTGTGAAAATACGCCTGTTTGAAACCCAATACGGTTTCATAGCGGCGATTCTTTGCATAGTGCGGGGAGTTGTGTTTTGCATTCCTCAAGAAGGCCGAATGGGTTTCTTTTTCAGGATGTGGCAGTTCAATTCTTGTAAGGTGATATCACCCGCGGTATAGCTGTCGCGGGTGGTTTTCTGCTTTGCCGACGGCGAAAGTATTCTGTGGTAAAACTAAGCCTTATTATGCCGTTTGCCTCTGGCTCAACATCATCCGCAGCGGAGTATTCATGCCAAAAGTATCGATCATTGTTCCATGTTACAATGAGCAGCCCACCATTCGGTTGCTGCTTACCGCCATTCACCAGCAGACTTTCCCGCTGGATGAGATGGAGGTGATTATTGCTGATGGTATGTCTACCGACCAAACCCGTCAGGAAATCAATGAATTTCAGGAACAATACCCCGATCTCAGGATACGGATCGTGGATAACCCCCAGAGGATCATCCCTGCTGCGCTGAATCGAGCATTAGAAGCAGCCGCAGGCGAGGTGATTGTGCGTCTGGATGCGCACAGTATGCCAGACAAGATGTATGTGACCCACAGCGTGGCGGGTCTTGAAGCTGGTTTGGGTGACAACGTGGGCGGCGTGTGGGACATCCAACCGGGGAAAAAAGGATGGGCAGCGGAATCGATTGCTGCGGCCGCCGCACATCCATTGGGCGTGGGCGGTGCCTTGTACCGCTATGCAACTGTGGCGAGCGAGGTTGATACCGTGCCATTTGGCGCATTTCGCCGATCCTTGCTGGATCAAATCGGCATGTTTGATGAAACACTGCTGACCAACGAAGATTATGAATTCAACACTCGAATTCGCCAAAACGGCGGTAAAATCTGGCTGAACCCGCAAATCCGCTCTGTGTATTTTGCACGGGAGACGTATGGGAAACTTGCCCGTCAGTACTTCCGATATGGATATTGGAAATGGCGTATGTTGAAGCGGTATCCAGTCACCTTGCGCTGGCGACAGGCATTGCCCCCGGCGTTTGTGTTAAGCCTTTTTGCTTTGGTAGTGTTGTCATTGTTTTGGCGGCCAGCCGGAATTTTACTGGGACTGGAATTCTTGGGGTATGGTTTGATTCTTGTGTTTGGTACCGGGTCGTTGGCGTTGAAGCGAAAAAAAGTATATTATTTAGTGAGCGTACCTCTGGCAATTGCCGTGATGCATTTTTGTTGGGGGGCAGGCTTTTTGACCAGTATCTTTCATACCCCTTCAAAATCGTGATCAGGAGATTGCGCGAAATTTATGAGCAATACTCAAGCTGAACCAAAAAAATTCTATAGGCGGCTGCGTTCCGGTGAACGCAAGATCATTCTGTTGACAGGTGATTTTCTGGTTACCTTGTTAGCTATGCTGGCTGCTCTTTATGCCTGGGCAGTGGAGGACTGGTTAACACTATCCCTTGAATTTGTGCAGGTACGTATTCCATTCTGGTTCTATCTCTTGCCTTTTGTATGGCTGCTGCTTTTAACCGAGCTTTACGACGAGAGACGGGCTTCACGCCGTTCAGAGGTGGTACGTGGAATCGGCGTTGCCGCAGCGATTGCTTTGGTGTTGTATCTGCTGGTATATTTCACTTCTGAACCATCTGCACTGCCGCGGCGGGGTGTTGCAGTTTTCATCATCAGTGCAGCAGTCTTCACTTTATTGTGGCGCTTTCTTTATATCCGCATCTTCACTGCGCCAGAATTCATGCGCCGTGTGTTGATCGTTGGCGCAGGCCGGGCAGGCAGCAGACTGTCAGGAATCATTCAGGGAATTTATCCCCCTCCCTTCTATCTGGTAGGGTTGATTGATGATGATCCGGGAAAGGAAAATGAAACTGTTGAAGGGTATCCCATATTGGGTACAGGAGCCCAGTTGCTGGAGATCATCGAAAAAGAGGGAGTCACCGACATCATTTTCGCGATTTCGGTAGAGATGAATCCGGTTCTCTTCCGCTCATTGATCAAAGCTGAAGAGCTCGGTATTGAAGTAACCACCATGCCCGTTGTTTATGAGGAATTGTTAAAAAGGGTTCCCATCACTTTACTGCAATCAGATTGGATCATCCGCCAATTCTTTGATGTTGTGCCAACCGGCGGCCTCTACGAATTGGTTAAACGCCTGATGGATATTCTTGGCGCCCTTATTGGCTTGCTTGGCCTGGTTTTCATTTTTCCGCCTGTCGCGCTGGCAATTCTTTTGGATAGCGGTCGGCCGATTTTTTACTCACAAGACCGACTTGGAAAAAATGGTCAGGTCTACAAGATATTTAAATTCCGTACAATGAGTCAGGATGCTGAAGAGGACGGCGAAGCGAAACTTGCTTCTGAGAACGATACCCGCATCACCCGTGTTGGGCGCTTCTTGCGAAAGAGCCACCTCGATGAATTTCCCCAATTCTTTAATGTCCTGCGCGGCGATATGAGCCTGACAGGACCGCGGGCTGAACAGGTGGAGTTGGTCAATATCCTTCAGGAAGACGTGCCATTTTATCGGGCAAGATTGCTCGTCAAGCCTGGCTTGACGGGTTGGGCACAGGTTAACTATGGTTATGCGGCTACCGTTGCCCAGACGATCATCAAACTGGAATATGATTTGCATTACATCAAACATCGTAATTTATGGCTTGATTTGACTATTTTGTTCCGCACTATTGGAACTGTAGTTGGTTTCAGAGGACAGTAGGGACAATGAAAGCACAGCCAACAATTCGTAATCGATATATTTTGCTCGGTGATATCTTTTTCATGATCACTGCTGTATTGGGAAGCTATATGCTGCGCCTGGAGATGGGCCCGGCATTCTTCCTGTACCTGCCGTCTGCGTATTGGATGGTGGGTGTGACATTATTGGTAAAGCCGCTGGTTTATTATTTTTTCAGTATGTACCGGCGGTTATGGCTTTATGCCAGTGTGCAGGAATTGAAACTGATTGTGGTATCCGTGACGGCAGCATCTGTTCTGGTTTCGCTGGCAATGGTTGGGCTGTTCACATTAGGGGCTTTCAGTGCATTTCCCCGTTCTGTACTGGTGATTGATTGGCTGCTTTCTCTTTTGCTGGTTGGTGGATTGCGATTCACAGTACGTCTGTTGGCTGAAAACAAGGTGCTGGCTTCAATTCCGCACCGCACCAGCCCTGCAAAACGCGTCCTGATCATCGGTGCTGGCGACGCAGGTGCGATGGTGGTACGTGAACTCCAGAAAAATCCCCAGGTTGGTCTTGTGCCAGTGGGATTCCTGGATGATAACGCCAGCAAGCAGAACCAGCAGATCTATGGTGTCCCGGTGGTGGGAACATTATCCGATCTGGCGCGTGGACTGGATAATCGGCGCGTGGATGAAGTCATCATTGCAATTCCCAGTGCCCCTGGCCGCGTGGTGCGTTTGGTAGCCGATGTCTGCCGCCTGCGCAGTAAACCCTTCCGTACCATGCCCGGCATTTATGAATTGCTGGGCGGCAAGGTGAGCGTCAGCCGCCTGCGTGAAGTGCAAATTGTCGACTTACTGCGCCGTGAGAGCGTACAAGTTGAAGATGAGCGTGTGGGTGAAATTCTGAGCAACCGGGCTGTTCTGGTCACCGGCGCGGGTGGATCCATTGGCCGGGAATTATGCCGGCAAATTGCCCGATGGGGACCTTCTGAGTTGATCCTGTTGGGTCATGGCGAGAACAGCATCTTTGAAGCCATGCTTGACCTGCGCGAGAGTTTTCCTTCGGTGGTCATGCGCCCGGTAATCTGTGATGTGCGCGATTTACCACGCCTGCAGAATATTTTTGATCGCCATAATCCAAAGATTGTTTTTCATGCTGCGGCGCACAAGCACGTGCCTATGATGGAGATTAATGCCGAGGAAGCTGTTACCAACAACATCCTCGGAACCCGCAATGTGGTCGAAGCGGCAATGATGAATGAAGTAGAGAAGCTGGTCATGATTTCAACAGACAAAGCCATTCGCCCGGTAAACATTATGGGCGCCACCAAACGCATGGCCGAGATGATTGTTTTGAATGAGGGCCGCCGTTCTGGCCAGGCCTTTTCAGTGGTGCGCTTTGGAAATGTGCTCGGCAGCCGCGGCAGTGTTGTACCTCTCTTCAAGCGGCAGATCGCTCGCGGCGGTCCTGTGACTGTTACCCATCCTGATATGCAGCGCTATTTTATGACCATTCCGGAAGCCGTGCATTTGGTGTTGCAAGCCGCAGCGATTGGTACCGGCGGCGAGACTTTTGTTCTCAATATGGGCGAGCAGATCCGTATTCTTGACCTGGCTGAAGACCTGATCCGTCTTTCTGGCCTTGAGCCTGGCCGGGATATTGAGATTGTCTTTACCGGCATTCGCCCGGGCGAAAAACTTAGCGAGGATCTTTGGGACGAGCAGCATACCTTTGAACCGACATCTCATCCGGACATTTACCGTCTGGTGAGTCAGGAGGACTTGAATGCCAGGGAACTGGAGCGGGTGGTTTATGAGTTGATCGCGTTGGCGAATGAAGCTGAACCAACCGAGATTGTGAAGCTGTTGGACAAAGCGATTCCAGACTCGGCAGTCCTCAGTGCACCCCCTATGGATTTAACGGAAATTGAGTAATGAAATATTCTATTGAAGAACAATGGGATGCTTATCTTGATAAGTATCCTGATGCACATCTTTTGCAAACATCTGCATGGGGAGAACTCAAAGAAGATTTTGGCTGGGAAGCCGTTCCTGTACACAACGATAATTGTGGCGCATTGGTCTTGTTTCGGAAACTCCCCTTTGGATTTCGTATAGCCTATATCCCCAAAGGGCTGGTTGGCACAGAGTGGCAAACCTTGTGGCCGGAGCTGGATGCCCTTTGCCGGCGCAAGCGGGCCATCTTCCTGAAAGTTGAACCGGATGCAGCCGAGTCACAGCAAGAGTCGTTGCAGGACGCGTTCACCGGCTTTGAGCGGGATGCCAAACCGATCCAGCCGAGGCAGACCATCCTGGTCAGCCTGGAGGGGGAAGAAGAGGATTGGATGGCTCGCATGAAGCAGAAAACCCGTTACAACATTCGTCTGGCAAAGCGAAAAGGTGTCCGGATCACCGAGACATCTGATCTGTCCGTCTTCCAGGATTTGATGGATACCACCGGGCAGCGCGATGGATTCGGGGTGCATAATCAGTTTTACTATCAGCGCGTTTATGATCTGTTTGCTCCCTCTGGGGCGTGTGCTATTCTCCTGGCCTCTTATGAAGAGAAACCTCTCGCAGCAATGATGGTCTTTGCGCGTGGATCGCGGGCATGGTATTTCTATGGTGCTTCCAACAATGAGGAACGAAACCGCATGCCGACCTACTTGTTGCAATGGGAAGCGATGCGCTGGGCAGTGGCCAAAGGCTGTAGTGAATACGATTTGTGGGGTGTGCCAGATGCGCCTGAAGAGGAACTGGAGGCTAGTTTCACCAACCGCAGGGATGGTTTGTGGGGCGTCTACCGCTTCAAGCGCGGTTTTGGCGGCGTTTTGGTGCGTTCGGCGGGCGCATGGGACCGAGTCTATCAACCGTTGCTTTACCGGCTGTATCTGCGCTACATGCAAGGCAGGGCATCATGATTTCTATGAAAAAAGAAGAGGGTTTTGACGCGTCTTCATGGAACGCCTTGATCTCGGATTTGCCTGATGCCCACCTTTTGCAGACCTGGCAATGGGGCAGTGTCAAAGCTGATGGGGGGTGGGAAGTGCTGCCGCAAGTCTGGCGGGATGATGCGGGCAAGGTACAGGCGGCCGCGCTGGTTTTGGAGCGGACGCTTCTTCTTCCGGGAATGAAGGTTTTGTATGTCCCCCGCGGGCCATTGATGGATTGGGATGATGAGAATCTGCGTCATCAGGTGTTGGATGATTTGCAGGCATTCGCACATCAGCGGGGTGCGATTTTTCTGAAGATGGACCCTGAAGTGATCCTTTGTAATGGCATTCCTGGTTCAGAGGATGCCCAGGAAACAGTCAGAGGTCAATCATTGCAGAGAGAACTCAGCGAGCGCGGCTGGGGCTTTTCTGAAGAACAGATCCAGTTTCGCAATACGGTCTGGATGGATTTAACCCCCTCGGAAGATGATCTGCTCAGCAGGATGAAGCAAAAGACCCGCTATAACATCCGTCTCTCGAAACGCAAGGGGGTCAACGTGCGTGAAGGGGACGCTGATGACTTGCTCTTGATGTACTGCATGTATGCCGAGACCTCTGTACGGGACGGCTTTGTGATCCGCCCCGAAGCATATTATCTTCGTGTGTGGCGCATTTTCATGGAAGCTGGCATGATGACACCCCTGCTGGCTGAAGTAGAAGGTGAAGTCGTAGCTGGTCTGGTGCTTTTTCACTTCGGGAGCAGCGCATGGTATTTACATGGCATGTCCCGCAATGTACACCGCAATCTGATGCCGACCTACCTTTTGCAGTGGGAGGCAATGCGCAAGGCGCAGGCATTGGGTTGTACCCGTTATGATCTGTGGGGAGCGCCGGACGTATTTAATGAAAGCGACTCGATGTGGGGCGTCTTCCGCTTCAAGCGGGGATTAGGTGGTCAGGTGGTTTGTACAACCGGAGCATGGGATTTTCCCGCCCGCCCGGTTTTTTATTGGCTGTACACCAGGGTGCTGCCCAAGATCCTGGATGTGATGCGCCGCCGCGGCAAGCAGCGCACGGCAAACTCCGTCCAGATGTAACAATGATGAAATAACCTGATAAAAAAACACGGCTGGGATAAAAAACCAGCCGTGTTTACGTTTCAGATCGTGCCTTTAAGGCCTCGGCCGCCAGGCAGCATCAAAATCTTCGCCGGCATCATCGGTCAGACGTTCCAGATTGCTGCCATTTGTCCGCGCACGATAGATATCAAAATTGTGTTCTGTATCATTGGCATCGTGATGTTCAAAGACGATCCAGTATCCGTCGCGGGAGTAACTGGTGTTCCAGGACGGCAGCAGGTTGGGGATTTCCGAAATCTGGTGTTGAGAGACAGGAGTATCAATGGCGGTGAAATTTTTGAATGCGGGATAGGGAAAATCGGAACTTTTCGTATAAGAAATCGTTCCGCCATCGGGTGACCAGGCTGCAAATCTACCATAGCCGCTATCTTTGGGCGTGAATTCATGCGCCTTTTGGGCACCGGTTGGGTCCATCAGCCAGATTTGCAAGGACCCGAGGCGGGTGGTTTCGAATGCGATCAGCTTTCCGTCCGGTGACCAGGCCGCCCGCCGGTCATTGCTGGTCGGCGCAGAAAGATTGTTCACCTGGTTTGTTTCAAGGTCATAGAGATAGATGTGGGGAATATTGTCCCGGAGGGACGTGAAAGCGATCCTCTTGCCATCTGGCGACCAATCTGGTTCAAAGTCACCGCCAGGGACAAAATTGAGCGGTGTAAGACCGCTGCCATCAGCCTTGATCAGGAACAGTGCTGAACCTTTCATGGTGTCCAGGCTGCGTTTCTTGCAGGGGGAAGTAAAAACCAAACGACTGCCATCAGGAGACCAGGAGGGTTGGCAGGCGCCGTCAGATAAATTGGTCAGTTGCTTTTTATTGTTACCGTCATAGTCCATTAACCATATCTGCGGTAGTCCGCTGCGAGCGGAGGCGAAGGCGATTTGCCCGCCACCACCGCCGGTGGGCGTGGCTGCCGGGGTAAAGGTGGGCGTAGGGGCTACTGTGGGCGGGACGGCTGTAGGCTTCGTGTCAACCACTACAGCAACTACAGTAGATTGTGCTACCGGTAGATTTGTGTTTGAGGGTACCACAACGGCAGGCCCAGATGGTTGTTCGGTGGCTGGTGTTGCAGTTGCAGGTTGTCTGTTGAGGAGAAATACCCCGGCCACAATTGCCACGGCCAGAGTCAGTAGCGCACCAAGCACAACCGGCAAGACAGGAAAGCGTTTCCTGGCTTGTTCTGGCTGAACGGCTGCTACGGTACTTCGTCCGTTATGGTTATTAGAGCGAAGGACAGTTGTTGCTTCGCTCAGTCGAATTTCTTTTGCGTTTTGGGTTCGTTCGTGAATGCTCTCATCAACAAGCTGAAGTGCAGCTTTCATCTCCGCCGCAGATTGAAAACGTTTTGCTGGGGCAACTGCCATTGCCCGTTCAATTGTTTCGGCTAAAGCAGGGGAAACTCCTGGATTGTGCTGACGCACTGGCGTAAGGCGAGCGTTATCGGTCAGACGCATAAGCCCATCTTCGGGAACCTCTTGGGCCAAGCCTGCGTAGAGGGTTGCCCCCAAGGCATAAATATCAGACCTGTGGTCGGTGCCTTGACCGTATTGTTCGGGTGGGGCAAAACCAGGCGTCAATGCCTGCGCACCGGTTTGGGTAACCTGTCCCGCATTAGCGACCTTGGCAAGGCCAAAGTCCACGAGGTATATTTGCCCATCCGGGGTGATCTTGATGTTGCCGGGTTTTATATCGCGGTGCACGATGGCGGGATTGCGGCTGTGAAGATATGTTAAAGCATCACAAATGGCCATCCCGATCAGAATCGCTTCTTCTTCGGATAACTTGCCGTCAGACCGCATGCGGTGACGGAGATCGTTTCCGGCCACATAGTCCATGACCAGGTACTGCCCTTGACCTTCGATGACAAAATGGTCCGTCACACGGGGCAGGTTGGAATGTCGCAGCCCGGCCAGAATGGTAGCTTCACGCCGGAATTGGCGGGTAGCTTCTTCCGCTGTATAGAGGTTTTCTTTGACAGCAACTTCTACACCCAGGCTTTCATCTATAGCGCGATAGATGGCCCCCATTCCACCTTTTGCAATGATTTCCTGAATCCGGTTGCGTTGGTGAAGAAGGCTGTTTACCTCTAATGTCATGGTTACCTCTGGAAACGATTATGGTTGGGAGGCGTAAGGCCGCCAGGTGGGATCGAAATCAAATCCAGGATCCGTTGTTAAACGAATCCGTTCTGAACCGTCAATGGTGGTCAGGTAAATATCATGATTGCGGCCATCCGGCCAGCTTTCGTAGGAAATCCAACCGCCGTCGGGGGAAATACTGGGCATAGCAATGGGGCCCAGATCACCTTCACCCAGGCGGGGAATGCGGGTTTCTTCACTACCGCGATCTTCGTATTTCAACATTAATAACCAGGGAATACCGGCTTCTACTTGCGTGCGGTTGTAGAGAATGGATTCGCCGTCAGGTGTCCAAACCGGCCAGCTATCATTGATGGAGCCGCTGGTGCTTAATTGAAATTCTGTTTGACCCTGATCGGACATGACCCAGATGTGATTATAGGGTTTCTCCCGTACGAAAGCGATTTGTTTGCTTCTAGGACGCCATGCAGGTTGCATATCCGAATAGCGCGTGTCGGAGAGTTCTTCGATCACCTGGTCTTCAAGATGGTAGGCGTAGATGTGGGCAATTCCATTGCGCAAAGAGGTGAAGGCAATTTTTTCTCCATCGGGTGACCATGCCGGGTCAAAGTCTCCCGGGCTGCTGATGGGTAATAGTTTTGGGTTATCCCCTTCTGTGTCCACAATGTAAATTTGTGAGTCCTCATAATAATTCGATGATTTCGCACTACAGGGGGAAATCACGGCCAGTCGCTGCCCATCTGGTGACCAGGCGGGCTGGCATGCGCCCTCTGAAAAACTGGTCAACTGACGCTGCTCACTGCCATCGGCATTAATCGTCCATATCTGCATAATGCCGGTTCGGTCAGAGACAAAAGTGATTTGCCCATAACCGCCGCCAACAAATTCTGATGATGGAATGGTCGGGATAGGTGTCGGCGTATTATTTGTTGAGGGGGCGTCAGTGGGAGAAGGCTGAACCGTGACAGTCGGCAAGTCCGTTGGGACCTCTGTGGGCTCAACGGTATTATTTTGCACTGCAATCACCGGGGTGACTGTTTTTGTACCCTGCTGGAGTGTTTGGGTGACGGCCAAACTGGCAGTAGCACTCGGGTGTGGGTAGATACGGGAGGTAGCCCAGGAAGTCATTTCTGGCCGCAGAAATACTAGTGCAGTAAAGGCTGCTATCAACGCCATCGGGATCAAGGTGACCGGACGAATTTTCCAGCCGCTTTGTTTCTTCTTTTTTGATTTTTTCCCTGATCGTGGTTTCGCTTTACGAATCACTTCGTTTTCTGCTTTATCTTCACCCCCATCTTTTTTCTTGGATTT
>JAIOTF010000070.1 GCA_021107195.1 Anaerolineaceae bacterium
GCTTCCATCTCCACCACCCGGCAGCCTTCGCTGACGCGCAGGTCGCGCCTGGCAGCCGTCTCACGGTACAGACCATCCGTTGTCCAGGTCTTTGCCATCTCATAAGGCATACCCTTCGCTTCCAAAGCCGCCTGCAAGGCAGCCACCGCCTGCGGTGATGGCTGCACCTCGCGCCCTTCTGGTAAATAATGATACGATGTGCCCTCATCCCGCACAGCTGAGGTGAGAATGAAAGGATGCCCGGCATTGGTCTCGTCTGCCAGCACACCCGCCCCGCCAACAGCGATGAAAGTATCCAACCCCTGAGCGATCAACTCATCCAGGAAACCGGCTGCCAGCGGTGCCCCCACGCCAGGATGCATCACCGTTAACTGCTGGCCTTCCCAATCGAGGGTATAGATGGGATTGGGGCCTATCTCAGACATCAATTCAGCCTGGGGATGCAAAATCTTTCGTTCCATCAGATCAGTCAGCACTTCCTGAAAGAAGCACAACACAGCGCGTTGAGGCAGTTCAACAAACGGTTTCAATCGTTGCGGGTTAAGGATTGCCTCCCGGGCGGGATCAAATTCGAGGATCGGGCTGTTCATTCGTTTCATCAGTTCCATCCTTGTTGAGCATATTGCCTGATTATATAGCAAAGTGGCATTGTTTTTGCAACAGAATAGATAGATATTACCAGCTCGTTTTCATTTTTTTTTGCGCAAAATGTCGGGCAATTGATTTTAACGAACTCGTTTCCAACCAATTTCAAACTACAACACCTTTCAAAACTGTTAAGCCATAAACCAAAATATTACTGTAAGATTAAGAATAGATGAAAACTTTATTAAAATTTATTAGAAAAGAGGAAATTATGAAAAAATCACATCGTCTCTCGGGCATCATCCTGATCGCCCTCGTCCTGACCGTAGCCACCTTCGCATTCGCAGCAGCCAACACCATGCCCGCCACCACATCAGCTGGCGACGGCGCAACAACTATCAGCGGCTACACCATCTCCAATGTCGATTACGTGCTGAACGTTGCCGATCCCTCCCAGATCGCCACCGTGACCTTCAACATCGTCCCCACCGATGCCGATTCAGTCCAAATCCAGTTGATTACAGGCGGCTCATGGTATAGTTGCACCAACACTGCCGGTTCTGTGTCCTGCACCATCACCGGCGGCGTTGCTGCCCTGGCTGCTGACAACCTGCGTGTGGTCGCGGCTGACTAATCAAACGTAACTAAATGCTTGGGCGCGGCTGCGATCTGCGGCTGCGCCCATCTTTTTATCCGGGGAAAGCTTTGAAAGCGCTCAAACGGTTATTCCACCTCAAAAATTTACCTGTTGCAGCAGGAACGGTGCTGATAGCGCTGGCATGGATCCTGCTCATTCCCTCTCAGATTGGCGGACAGACCTCCTATGTGATCGTTAATGGCGACAGCATGGAGCCATTGTTTCACAAAGGCGATCTGGTGTTGTTGAGACAGCAGCCAGAATACGAAGTGGGCGACATTGTTACGTATCAACACCCTAACATCGGACCGGTCATCCATCGCATTGTCGATCGCGATCTGGATCGATATGTCCTCCAGGGAGATAACAATTCCTGGCTTGACCCTTACCAACCAGTTCGTTCAGATCTGACCGGAAGATACTGGCTCTTGTTACCCGGTGCTGGTAAAATTTTATTACTGGTACGAAAGCCCTGGATATTAGCATTAGTCGCCGGGGCAAGCACATTTGTGATAGGAATGTCGATGATCCAAAAAACCGATCCACAAAAGCTTTCGCTGTCGAAACCCAAGAAGAAACCCTCGGTCTTACGCTCACTGGGACTGCATCTGGCTGATTGGAAAGATGCCTTCTGGCTTGTGATCTATCTTTTGGCGGCTGGCGGGATCATCCTGGGGCTTTTTGCATTCACCCGGCCTGTCCTGCGCAAAAGCGTGGATGAGATGCTTTACCAGCAAACCGGTTTCTTCAGTTACAGCGGTGATGCATCCGAAAACGTCTACGACTACCAGCAAATCAAAAGCGGTGACCCCATTTATCCCATCCTGGGCTGCACGGTATACTTCACTTTCGATTATGGCCTGCATACATCAAAACCTTTCACCGGCGGCGGCAGTTATGTAGTGAATGTCGAAGTACAGGATAGCTCCGGCTGGCACCGAACGATCCCAATCAGCACAGCGACCAGCTTTGAAGGCAGCAGCTTCCACACCGAGCAAGTGCTGGATGTATGTGAAGCACAGGATTTGATCAACGACAAGCAGACCGCCACCGGAACCAATCAATCACTCTATTTTCTGAGCCTGATCCCCGCCGTGACGATCAATGGTAATGTTGCCGGCCAACCGTTGGCGGACACCTTTGCACCTGACCTTGAATTTGTGATCGAACCGCAGCAAATCTATCTTAACAATCGCGGGGATGAAAAGCAGGACCCTTTCAAACCTGGCACTGTCGGCATTTTGTCCCAGGAAAGAATGATTGCCAATACAATCAACATCTTTCAACTGCCACTGCCCGTCAGTGCGGCACGGGTGATAGCGATAAGCTGCCTCGTTCTGGCAGCAACCGGAACCGGGTTGGCCCTGCTGACCTTCAAAGAGGCAGAAACCAATGATGAACGCTTGTGGGCCAAGCTGCAAATTGGTCAGTATATGCTGGAAACCAAGAACAGCCCAATTAGCCGCCGTGACCGCATAATTGACCTGAACAGCTTTAATGAACTGATCCAACTAACCGAGAAATATGGCGGGATAGTCTTTTTCCGCGAACAAGCCCCCTATGTGGATTATTTCATTCGTGATGACGGCGTTGTGTACCGCTACCGCCGCCTGGAACGTCAATACAGCCTGACAGATGGTGAAACTGACCTCCAGCAAGAACTGCTGCGCGCACTGGAAAACAATGAGTTCTTCCTGCAATACCAGCCCAGTGTCTCATTGTCTACCGGTCAACTGACGCAGGTTGAAGCCTTCCTGCGCTGGGAGCATCCTGAACGCGGCTTACTGATGCCAATGTCCTTTTTGCCGGAAGCCGAAGCCAACGGCCTGATCGGCTGGATTGATAACTGGGTGCTGCGCACAGGCTGCGCCCAGATGCGCCAATGGCGTGATGCCAGCTTCCCGCATTTTCCCATGGCGATCAACATTTCATCCAGCCAATTGCGCCAGCCGGATATTGCTGCAATTGTTGAAGATGCCTTGCTGGAAAATGGCTTATCGGCCGACGCCCTGCAAATCGATATTTCGGACGACCAATTCAGCATGGACATGGACATTTTGCAAAATCTGAAAGCGCTGCGTACGATGGGCGTTGGGATCACGATCAGCAGCCGCCACAGCAACCTGCTCGAAGACACCCCCGAAATTGCCAGCCAAATCAAGGTTGACTATTCCATCCTCCAGAAAAGCATGACAGGACAAATGGAAGGTAGTCCCAAACAGTGGTTCGCCGACGCATATGCTCACAAAGTGAACGTGATCGCGATGGGCGTGGAAACCCCCGAGCAACTGGGCTTCTTCCGCTTGAACGCCTGCGACGAGGCACAGGGCTTCTTTGTGCGGCCGCCGCTTACAGCCATCGAACTTAGCCAGGAACTGGAGGCCGGGAATTCTCTGCTGGACCTGACTGCAGAGCCAGTGGATAAAACATGATCAAGCGATTGTTCCGCCGACGGGTATTCCTGGCTTTGCTGGTGCTTTTGATTTCGCTTAGCGCGATGACTGCCCTATCCGCTGCCAATATTGTGCCTGAAACGCACATCAGCGACACCCAAAGACGCATTCGGGTCAATGATCTCAAACCGCCGGAGTGCGCCTCGCTCAACCTGCACAATATTGTTTCCGGCAGTTTCTTGTGGGGCTATCCACCCAACACTTTGGTGCTTGGCACCAGCGCAGGGGACTGGATCCTGGGGTTTTATTCGGGTTCAGGTGGAACGAACTGCATTTTAGGCGGGGGCAGCGGTGACTGGCTGCTGGGCGGAAACCGGGATGAAATCCTGATCGGCGGCCCGGGTAATGACAATATCAACGGACGCGGGGGATACGATATCTGCTATGGCGGCGGCGGTAATGATACCTTTAGCAACTGCGAAGAAACATATTAACAAACCCAAACACCTTATTTAGATTAATCGACGAAAGTAAAGATAGCCTTCATCTATTCTTAACCATTTAAAAGAAACCTTTTTTAAGAGAATCTCTTTATTTATCGGCCGTTTTCAATTTCCTGTCATCTTCAATAACTTCAGTCCAGCTTAATGTTTAATCACACGATTCTACTTCTGTGACAACTTCATCTTGTCACAGAAGCTCTTAAAATACCACACCGATAAAACAAAAAAGTGTAATTCTTTCACGCTATGATAGAATAAAAACATTCTTGTTTGGTATAATTAATTCGAACTTAAGTTCTAATAAAAAATGCGAGAACCCGATTCCAATGAACCAAATCTATTTTAGCGATAATCTAACTATTCTGAAAACCCTCCCAGATGAATCTGTGGATTTAATATGTATTGATCCTCCATTTAATACTGGTAAAAAACAAAAAAGAACTTCCATCAAAACGGTTCGATCTGAAAATGGGGACCGGAAAGGATTTCAAGGAAACTCGTATGAAACCATTGAACTAGGCACAAAAGCATATAACGATTCATTTGATCAAGACACAAATGAATTATCACCTGATATTGAAAACGCTTATAATGTTCTTGCGCCACAAAGTAGTGTGTTTTTTTTAGAGGAATTCTTACGGCCTCGATTAATTGAAGCATATAGAATACTAAAATCACACGGCAGTTTATATTTCCATATAGATTACCGTGAAGTTCATTACTGCAAAATTCTGTTAGACAATATTTTCGGAAGAGAATGTTTTCTTAATGAAATTATTTGGGCGTATGATTTTGGAGGAAGAGCCCGATCAAAATGGCCCGCTAAACACGACAACATCCTTTTTTATGTTAAAGATCCAAAGAAGTATATATTTTCCACCAATGATTCGGACCGTTTAGATTATATGGCTCCTGGATTAGTAGGACCCGAAAAAGCCTCTAGGGGAAAATTACCAACAGACACTTGGTGGTGGACTTACATTGGCAGAAAACTAAAAATCTCAGACACATGGTGGATGTCAATAGTAGGTACAAACAGCAAAGAACGCATTGGTTATCCTACACAAAAACCTATAAAATTAATCGATCGGATTATTAAATCCTCAACTTATCCAGGTCATGTTGTTCTGGATTTCTTTGCAGGAAGTGGCACTGTTGGAAAAAGTTGCTTAATAAATAACAGGAATTTCATTCTAATCGATAATAATCAACAAGCATTAGAAGTAATGGCTCAAGGATTCTCGGGAATTGATGATATTTCTTGGATTAATTTTGATCCTACTCCGTTTCAAAACGAAGAAAATAAATTCCTCGCAACACTCGCTCAAAATCAAGATGCAATAACTTCCGAAACTAGTGAAGAATTTCAAACTCTCACCGCTATTGCAACAAGTTTGCAAGAGGCAGAAGAAAAACGAAGTGACCGTTGGAAAAGTAGCCCTTTTGAATGGATAATTCAAAGACCTGCTCGGTCAAAAGGGAAACTGGGACGAATTTTGGTTTCCAGATGGTTTACCAGTAAAGGGTTAACAGTTGAACGTGTAAAAGAGTCGGGTGAGAAAATATTGATCAATGGGATTTTATATGCAGTAAAATTTTCTTCACTTTGGGAAAGTGGAGTATACAAATTTCATCAGATCAACAAAAATGGGCCTGATTATTTAATATGCTTTGGTATTTCCCCTTTAGAAGCTCACTGCTGGGTATTCAATAAAGAAATTGCTATTGAACATGGCAAAAAACAGCATAAAGGTGCAAAGGATGCTGAATATTGGCTTTCAATTTCTCCAAACAATATCCCTGCATGGGCACTTGGATTTGGTGGAACATTGGAAAATGCAATCAATGTAATAAGAAATTTGAAAAGAGATTCTCCAAAGGCATTGTCATGAATCAACCTACTCCACCTTCTGATTTTGAACTTCTAGCAACTTGTGCAAATTATATTAAACACGATCTAGCAGTTTGTCGGAGAGAAATCCTGCCACCCAATTTCGGGCTGTTTTTCGAACAAAAGCGGGGCATTTATCCCCTTTTTAGTCGAAAAGCAGGTAAAAGTGAGGTGCTTTTATAGAAAAA
>JAIOTF010000007.1 GCA_021107195.1 Anaerolineaceae bacterium
GCTTCGCTCAGCACGGTCATCGCCTGGCCGCTGGGCATGACCGCCGGTCTATGGACCCAGCTGTGGGGATTGGCGTATGGCGAATTCAAAGGCGCCCCCCGCCGCAGCTACATCGCTCTGGTGGCCGCCGTGCTGTGCTACTTTGCTGGTGCCTTCATTGTGACCCTGATGGCCTGAACCTCATTATCTTCCATAAACAGAAAACCCCTGCTCGGATAAGCCCGACGGGGATTTTTCACAATCAGATTTCGAGATACACGCAGTATCAGACAGCATTCCACGTGTATAGAACATGATGCATTATGCATTCTACATTATGCATTGCTAAACTTCAGGCAAATAAAACCGCTTATGCCGCCAAATCCCCTTCGTGCAGCAGCCCATCTCCAGCAAAAACGCCACGAGGAATTGTTCAAAACAAATTAACTCTGTCGGCAGCGGTGCATCCATATACCAGGCCACCGCTGGGCGGTGGCGCAGCTTACGCAGCCGGCGATGCAATCGGCGCACAGTCATCCCTGGTTCACGGTGCAGGATTGCCTCCAGCGCCTGCTGCAAGCCCTGTCTGTGGGACAAAATCTGCTCTGCTGTCCGCAAGGCCGTCTCCGGCTCGCAGATCACTTCTGCATGCTGCCCATCCACCAGCAGGTTCACTGCCCCTGTCCGCACCATTGTCATCAGCTTTTCCAGCAAAGCAGTCTGACCTGCTCCGTCCCTGTCCGGCCAAGCCGGGGAAAACGCATCCTGCCAATCCGGTGCAAACAGCGCCTTCTCACCTGGCAGATAAAACCACAGGCCATCTCCCGCCTCAAGCGCCCACACATCATCCAGCCCCAGGCGCCACCCCTGCCAATCCGTGCCGCCAATTTCCAGCGTCTCTATATCCTCCGGCGGCAGTGCTGCGGCAGTCTCAGGTGAAGAAAGAACCAGCGGCCAGCGCCGCGCGCCAAGAGAAACCACCCAGCGCAGTGCTTTCTGCTGCCCGATAAAGGCCGCCAGCACTTCACGGAATCCGCGCAGCCCAAATTGACGCAGGCCATTCCCGTTCAAACAACGGTAAGGATCAAAATACCGGCTCAACTCATACAAATGCCCTGCCAGCACCTGCGCCCCATCAACAACAAGCCTTTTGCGATCTCGCGTCAGGTGCTCTTTTTGTTCAGCCAGCACATTGTGGATCAAATCATTATTGCCTTTCCGCCCTGTTTGTCCCCCGCTGTTGAGAAGAGTAAACACTCCCACTCCGCCAATAGCCATCAACTGCTGCTCAATCGCAGCCCGCATCGCCTCCCCCAGACCGCTGTCCAGCAAATACAGCCTGTCTCCAATCTGATATAACAAAACATTGGCCGCTTCCGGAAAACCCCAATGGTCTTCCACAAAACCGCCTTCAATCATCCAAAGCTGCGCTGCAAGTTGATGTTTTTCGTACGCCATACTTT
Source organism: Anaerolineaceae bacterium (assembly GCA_021107195.1). Lineage (GTDB taxonomy): Bacteria > Chloroflexota > Anaerolineae > Anaerolineales > Anaerolineaceae > SMBSF63. The sequence continues at coordinate 1,443 of JAIOTF010000007.1, forward strand.
TACCCCATACACCATTCAATGGCAATAAAAAAGGCAGGGGTGATTTTTACCCCTGCCGAATAAATTTATCCGAGCTTGTCAACCAATCCTGCTGTCCAGTCACGAATGGCCTTCGAATCACGAAAATCGCCTTCCTCAAGTTTCATGACTTTCATCATCGTGCGGAAGATCCAGGAAAGTTTCTTGAAATTCATCACCCCGGCAAATAACCCCTCTGCCACTGGTTCGATCTCTGGATAGGTGTCGTGCAATATCTTCAGATACCCTTTAACCGCTTTACGATTTTCTTCGGTATCCTCTTTCATGGTCATGCACACCACAAAATACGCCACTGGCATCTGGCTGAGCGCAGATTCGTGCATTGCCATGAATGTGCGCACATCACCATGCAACTGCGCCGCATGAATAGCGCTGCCTACAATCACGGCCCGATACGGGCTTAGGTCCATTACAGTATTTGCAGGGCAGGCGCTGGCCGCCACACCGGCCTCCTCCAGCGCACTCGCTACCGCTTCAGCCACCTCCGCCGTAGATCCAGCCCAGGAACCGTATGCAACAAGAACTTTTTTCTCCATACTTACCTTCTCCTAAAACACTTTCAACGTTGGACTAATCCCCCAGGCAGGTACCAACCGCGCGGGCGCTGTCGACCCAATGGTGATCGGTCGGCACCGTCTTGCGATTTCCGGCCACCTCTTCCAATGGCACAGGTTCAACCCCATCACCGCGGGCGGCCACCATCACACCGTATCGCTCTTCGGCGATATAGGTAGCGCATGTCGTACCCAGACGGGTAGCCAACAGCCGATCAGCAGCCGAAGGCGTACCACCACGCTGCAAGTATCCCAAAATCGTCACCCGGGATTCCAGACCCGTCATTTCTTCCAGCGTGCGCGACATCCAGAACGTGTGGTTGCGGTGTTTTTCTTCCAATTCCAGCAATTCCTGAGAAACTTCTTTTTTTTCTTTCTTCGATTCAGCATTGGCTTTTGCTTCTTTCAACGCTGAGTATTTTCCGTAATACTGGCGTGTCATCGCACCTTCCGACAACGCCACAATGCTGAAATGTTTTCCACCACGGCTGCGCTGCAAAATCGCCGCCGCAGTTTTTTCAATATCATACGGCATTTCGGGGATTAAAATCACGTCCGCCCCGCCGGCAACCCCGGCTCCCAGCGCCAGCCAGCCGGCATTATGCCCCATCACCTCCACCACAACGATGCGATGGTGACTGTGGGCCGTGCTGTGCAGCCGGTCAATAGCTTCAGTTGCAATGCCCAAGGCCGTGTCAAAGCCAAAGGTCACGTCTGTCATAGCCACGTCATTATCAATTGTCTTAGGCAGTGTGATCACATTCATGCCGGCTTGTTTGAGATGCAGGGCACTCTTCTGGGTGCCGCCGCCGCCAAGGCACACCAACACATCCAAATGATGTTTTTGATACGTATCGACCATAGCTTCGGTCATATCCATAAATTTACCGCCCACCTGCATGCGCGTAGGTTTTTCCCGGCTGGTGCCGAGGATCGTACCGCCAATGGTCAAAATTCCTGAAAGCTGCTGTCCGCCGAGCCGCACCGTGCGGTTTTGCATCAATCCCCGATACCCATCCAGAAAACCGATCAACTGCATATCATAGCGCTGCAGGGCTGCTTTACCGAGACCGCGGATCGCAGCGTTCAAGCCGGGGCTGTCACCGCCTGCCGTCAACACTCCTACAAATTTTTTCTTCACTGCGCTCCTCCTTCTCAAGTCAAACAAACCTTTTCACCATTCTATAATAGCTTAACTGGGCCAACTGTACCAGTCCCGTACCCCCCGGTTTAATTCAATCTCAAAAACAAAGTTCCTCAACGGCCCAGGAACAGGCTTCCCAGCCAACTACCCAGTCAGACTGCCAGCAGGCCGACCAGAAAACAACCCACACGATTTTTCCATGATGTTCACCTCTATATTGATCTCGGTGGTCGTACAAAAAACACGGCTGCGGAAGATCGCAACCGTGCTGCAAGTCAAACTACGACTATGCTTTACAATTTTTTACGGCCTTCAAAATATTCCACCAAACCCGCCCATAATAACATGAAAGCGACACCTTCGTCCAGATTACCAATGCCCGGCAGATTATCCGGAATAAATTCCAGAACACCCAGGGTTGGATTGAGCATATAAATGAAACCCAGCACTGCGAGCGCATACACCGACCAAACAGGGAAACCATGCTCAGAAAGTGGGGTAAAGAACCAGCTCTGCGATGTTGAACGAACCGGCGGCTGCGGCTCAGGCTGAACCTGCTCAATAATAGTTTTCTCTTCCATTTCTACTTTCTCTTTTCTCTCTTCACTCATTAGATACTCCTTGGGGTGAACCGTTAATCAAAACCTCTGATCCCCCCCAAACAGAGCTGGAGCATTACAGCCTCACATTACTATATACGGCTGGTGGGGAGCAAAGTTGTATGCTGCCATTTATGACAATCCCCTGCGTGCTACCACCAGCGCACCGATCAAAGCTGTATCGTATCCCAGGCAGCTCAACTTGACCTTTGGCGGGGGCACCAGACGCAAATGTTCAATCATCACCTTTTCCGCAGCGTTCAGCAGCCGTGCACCGCCGCCCACAGCCACGCCCCCGCCC
>JAIOTF010000432.1 GCA_021107195.1 Anaerolineaceae bacterium
ATTTGTGGGCTGTTTTTTCTCTATTTGAGGGTTCGACAATTCTTTGAAGCCCTCTTTCAGGCTTTGAGGAGCAGGTAATTGGTTTTTCCTCTCATTTTCTACCTTTTTTCATGCGTAAGCCCTGGTTACGGCCATCACTATTCCTGATGTCAAAGGTAAAGAAGTATAATGGAGCTGCTATGAATATTCCAATCCTGGAAATGAAAAATATCACTAAGGAATTTCCTGGTGTGAAAGCTCTGGATGAAGTTGGTTTTCAGGTAGCCGAAAACGAGATTCATTGTCTTGTTGGCGAAAATGGTGCAGGAAAATCAACACTGATGAAAGTCTTGAGCGGCGTCTACCCCTATGGTGATTACACCGGGGGTATTGTGTTTGGCGGCAAAGTACAGAAATTCAAGGGGATCAGTGACAGCGAAAAAACCGGGATAGCAATCATCTATCAGGAATTGGCGCTTGTTCCTGAAATGACCGTTTATGAGAATATTTTTCTTGGTCATGAGATCAAGCATAATAATGTGGTTGATTTGAATGAAACTATCAGGCGTGCTGGAGAGATACTAAAGAAAGTGCGCCTTGATGTTAACCCGGCTGTGAAGGTTAAGAATTTGGGGGTAGGAAAACAGCAGCTGGTAGAAATTGCCAAAGCCTTGAGTAAGGATATCAAGCTGTTGATCCTGGATGAGCCGACAGCAGCTTTAAATGAAGATGACACTGAGAACTTGCTGGCTCTGCTGAGTGATTTGAAGCGGCAGGGTATTACCTCTATCTTGATCACACATAAGCTGAAAGAAGTGATCAAGATCGCTGACACTGTCACAGTATTGCGTGATGGGAAAACAATTTGTACTTTGGATGCAAACAAGGGGGAAGTGTTTGAAAGCGTGCTGATCAAGAATATGGTGGGCCGAGAAATTGAGAATATCTATCCGCATCGAGAACGCAGGCAACCGGGGAACATGGTGCTTGAGGTCACAAACTGGAATGCTTATAATCCAAAATTGGGTAGAAGCATTTTAAAGGATGTTAATTTTAACGTGCACCAGGGTGAAATTGTTGGTTTTGCCGGGTTGATGGGCTCTGGGCGCACAGAACTGGCTTTAAGTATTTTTGGAAACCCTGATGGTTATAAAGTTTCTGGTGAGGTGGTTGTAAAAGGAAAAGAAGTAAATTTCAGGCACCCGGAGGAAGCTATTAATGCGGGTGTGGTTTATATGACTGAGGATCGAAAAAAAGACGGATTGATCCTGATCCAGGATGTAAAACAGAACATCACCCTTGCAAATTTAAAGGGGATATCCCAACGCGGTGTGGTCAACAATAACCTGGAAGTGAAAGTTGCCAATGAATACCGGGACTCTCTGAACATAAAGACTCCGAGTGTTGAACAGCAGGTTTCCAACCTGAGCGGCGGCAATCAACAAAAGGTATCTTTGGGAAAATGTTTGTTTGTCAAGCCGGATATTCTTATTCTGGATGAACCGACACGCGGCATTGATGTAGGTGCCAAGTATGAAATTTATATGATCATGAATGACCTGGTACAGCAGGGTATGAGCATTATCATGATGTCGTCCGAATTGCCCGAAATTCTGGGAATGAGCGATAGGGTTTATGTTGTTTCCTCCGGGAGAATTAGCGGTGAGCTGCCGATTGAGGAAGCATCTCAAGAATCGATCATGAAATTGGCAACGGACTGAGGAGGCCAAAATGTCATCATTTTTCAAAGATATGCAAAAAGTTTTAAGCCAGAATATTCGTGAATATGGTATGTATATCGCTTTGTTCATGATCATGGCGATCTTTACTGTAGCAACGAAGGGTATTTTTATTTCTTCACGCAATATCAGCAACCTGATGAATCAAACCGGCTATATTGCAGTCCTGGCAGTAGGAATGACGCTGGTGATTGTTATCCGGCATATTGATCTGTCTGTGGGTTTTCTGGCTGGTTTTCTGGGAGCGGTGGCAGCGATTGCGTTGGTGCAGTACAATATGCCGGTGTTGGCAGTGATCCCGCTGGTGCTGGCGCTTGGCGTTCTGGCAGGCATGGCCACTGCTTTTCTGGTAGCGCAGATGAAGATTCCATCATTTGTTGCATCCTTGGCCGGTTGGTTGATCTATCGCGGTGCATTACAACTGGCGACTGTCAGTACGGGCACAATTATTATTCCGAATGATGCTTTCAATGCCATCGGTAATGGGTTTATTCCTGATTTTCCGGAAATGAACTTTTTGCCGGGCGTTCACAAGGTAACTTTGCTTTTGGGGCTGATTGCGATTGTGATGTTTGTCTTCAGTGAGATAAACGGCCGCCGAAAGAAGCAGGCCTATGATTTTGAAGTGTTGACCAAAGAAATCTTTATCCTTAAATTGGTGTTCATTGCAGTTTTGATAGGGTATATTACCTGGGTGTTGGCCGGATATCGGGGGCTGTCATGGACTGTGGTTGTGGTATTGATCGTAGTGGCCGTCTATAATTATGTGACTTCCAAAATGGTGCTCGGTCGACATATTTATGCTATCGGCGGGAACCCGGAAGCAGCAGAATTAAGCGGTATCAGCGTGAAGAAGTTGACCTATGTGGTCTTTGGGTCGATGGGAATGCTTTCCGGGCTGTGTGGTATTTTATTCACATCCCGTTTGCAATCCGCAACTACGACCGCAGGTACGTTGTTTGAATTGGATGCTATCGCAGCGGCGTATGTGGGCGGCGTTTCGGCTGCTGGCGGTGTCGGTAAGGTGATGGGATCGATTATTGGTGCATTGGTAATGACATCATTGACCAGCGGTATGAACTTGATGGGAATGGACATTTCCTACCAGTATATTGTGAGAGGTGGAGTGCTCGCTGCGGCTGTCATTTTTGACGTGATTACCCGTAACCGGGCGAAATAGATTCAAAGTGTTGAACCTTCTTTGTTGAAATTTGATCCTTTTTTATACATGATCAAAATAAGCTGTTAGAAGAGAAGCTCTCAGGTTTGTTATCCAAACCTGAGAGCTTCTTCAAATTTATATGAGATCATGAGCAGGTTCTGCAAAAAAACTCATCATTGTTCCGAAGCTGGAAAATCAGCGGAATGATCAGCCCATAGGCGATTCCAAAGGATCAATTAAGAATTTCCAGATAGGGTAACTGGTCTATGTTGACGGTCTATTTGGTTTTTGCAGGTGTGACTGGCGTCAGTCACCGATCCTGGCGAATCGAATTAGAGTAGGCGACCACCTGGTTCCGGCCGAGGCGTTTGGCTTCATACATTGCGTTATCAGCTTTGTTCAACAGATCATCTTCATCGAAAGCCTGCCCCGGGTAGGAGGAGATTCCGATAGAAATGGTGATGTTAGTTTTCTGTTGCTTGCACATCAAGTCCAAGCCAGCAATTTCGGTGCGGATTTGCTCAGCCCGCAGCAGGGCATCCTCAAGGTCTAAATGGGGGGAGATAATAACAAATTCTTCACCACCATAGCGGCAGGTAATATCCTCTTCACGGGTAAGAGAGCTTAGCTTTTGGGCAATAGCAGCAAGGGCTTCATCGCCTGCACTGTGTCCATAGGTGTCGTTGATTGTCTTAAAGTGGTCAATGTCGATGAGCATGGCCGAAATAGGATGTGAATCCCGCTTGGCATGGGCCAGGAATAATCTCAAAGTTTCTTTCAGATAACGCCGGTTAAAAAGTCCGGTAAGTTCGTCGCGGATGGCCAGCTCGTGCAGATGGTCTCTGAGCAGTGTGATTTCATCGACCTGGTCTTGAAGCTGGATATTGACTTCTCGTAATTTTTCTTCGATTTGTTGACGTTGCTGTACTTCTTTGCTCAAGGCAATCGTGCGTTCCTGAACACTATTTTCCAAAACGCGTTTTTGCTTGCCGATGGTATTAACGCGGACTTGATAGCCGATGAAGATAATCCCAATGCCTGCCATTGTGGCAATAATCCGGAACCACAGGGTTTGATACCAGGGAGGAAGAATGTGGATGGTCAGTTTTACGGGCATATCGTTCCAAACGGCGTCATTGTTTGATCCTTTGACCATGAATTGATACGTGCCGGGGTTCAAGTTAGTGTAGGTGGCAGATCTTTTATCGCTGGGTGGAGACCAATCCTGATCAAAGCCTTCCAGTTTGTATTGGTAAAGGTTGTGCTCGACGATTTGGTAATCGAGGGCCGCAAACTCAATCGTGAAGACGGATTGATCATGCGGCAGGGTCAATTCCTGAGTCTGGTGTATTGGGTTCGGCAGTAGTTCGTTTCCCGGTGTGACGGACCGGTTGAAGAGCTGAAAATCAGTAAAGACTAATTGGGGGGAATGTGTATTGGCATTGAGCTGTTCTGAGAAGAAGCTATTCAAGCCATTGGGGCCGCCAAAAAACAATTCGCCATCAGCGCTTTGGCAGGAGGCAAATAAATTAAATTGATTGCTTTGTAACCCATCCAGAATGTCATAATTTGTAAAGGTTTCTGAAACTGGGTCGAAACGGGAGATGCCCCGCCCGGTGCTGATCCACAGGAAGCCATCTTCGGTACCAAGAATGCCATAGATCACGTTGCTGGGCAGACCATTTTCAGTTCTATAGGATCGAAAGCTGTTTTCTGCGGCGTTGAATTGGCTTAACCCATTTGCCGTGCCAACCCATAGTGTGTCATTCGGTGATAGATAGAGGGCTTGCACGGTGTTATCGATCAAACTCTGGCCATTTTCAGGGTTGTGCAGGTAATTATTAAATTGTTCCGCTTCAGAATCGAAATGGCTTAATCCTCCTCGCCCGGTACCGATCCAGAGTGAGCCATCGGGTGCAGTTATCAGGGTGTAAATGGTGTCTTCTGAAAGGCTGTGTGGATCATTGTCTTGATGGGTGTAATGGATGACGTTTTCTGTTTGAGGGTCAAAAAGATCCAAACCAAGCCCGAGTGTGCCTACCCATAATTGGCCGTTATCTGCGGGTGCCAGGGCGGTGAGGTAATTGCTGCTGAGCGTTGCTGGGTTCTCGCTGTCATGGCGATAATTGGTAAAAGTTTCTGTGTGCGGGTCAAATTGACTTAATCCGCCGCCAACAGTGGCGATCCATAGCAGACCGTTTTCTTCTTTATGCAATGCATAAATGGAGTCAACTGGCAGGCTTTGAGGATCTTCAGGGTCATTCAGGAAGTATGTAGTGCGCTGGTTCGCGCGGTCCAGACGATTTAGGCCGCCGCCGGCAGTACCAATCCACAGGGTATCATTCTCATCTGCCACGATTGCATGTACATTGGTGTTATTCAATGTCAGAGGATTATTCTGGTTATGACGATAGAAGGAGAATCGTTGCAGGGAAGGAGATAATTTAATTACTCCAGTCCGCCGGCTGGTGATCCAGAGAATGCCAGAGTCATCTTCCAAAAGCCAGAAAAGATCATTACTGCTTACGCTGGCAGGGTCATTGGGGTCGTGTTGGTATGCAATAAATCTGTTTGTCTGGCGGTTGAATAGATTCAGACCGCCGTTCTCGGTAGCGATCCATAGATTGCCTTGTGAATCTTCAAGAATGTTCCAAACATTGTTATCGCTGATGCTTTCTGGATTTTCTGTGTGCTGATAGGAGGTGAAGAGACCAGTTTGCGGGTCAAAAGCATTTAGTCCACCGCGGCGTGTTCCAAACCAGAGGGTTCCGGTGTGGTCCTCTTCAATTGCCCAAACTTGATTGCTGGAAATGCTGTTGGGGTTATCCGGATCATTTCTGAAGACAGTGAAATCATCGTTTTCGGGGGTGTAGCGACTGAGACCATCGCGTGTGCCGACCCAGATAGTGTTCGTGCTGTCCTGGTAAATGCGGTAGATGAGGTCGTGGCTCAAAGAGCGTGGATTTTGCGGGTCTGATTTGTAATGGTGGAAAATTCCGCTTTGGGGGTCAAAACGGTCGAGACCATTTCGAGTACCAATCCATAGATAGCCTTCATGATCCTGGTATATAGACCAGATTGAATCATTACAGAGACTGTTGGAATCGTTTTCATCATGCTGGTAGATGGTAAAGGTATCGGTTTTGCGGTCATAGCGGTTAAGTCCGCCGCCATCCGTACCGATCCACAACGAGTTGTCTGCATCCTCAAAAAGAGCGAAGATGTTGCTGCTGCTCAAGCTTTTGGAGTCTTTCTCATCGTGGCGGTAGACAAGGAATTCATAGCCATCGTAACGGTTTAATCCATCCTGAGTACCAAACCACAGGAATCCTTCATGATCCTGAAGTGCCGCCAGCACAGTGGATTGTGACAGGCCATCTTCTACTGTGAGATGTTCAAAGCGTAAATTGTCCTGGTTTGATAATGGAAGAAGTTGCGCTGAGAAGGCTTGTGCATTGATGTTTGCTTCATTTGTAAAAAGGAAGAGGATAATGGTAAGGATACACAGCAGCAAAGTTCGGTTTTTTTTCATGAAGTATTCCATTACATGATGTAGAAATTTTGTGAACTTTTTATTTATAACACAAAGGGCGTTATCGAAGTGATTGAATTGGGAAAGTATGCGGTATTTGGGGAATCGATTTTTTCGCCCAAAAATTCTTCAACATTAAAAAATATTGGATCCTATACATTGATTGTGTAGGACAGAATACTTTTGGGAATAAAAAAGTGATACCTATGATTATATTGGCAAGAATTACAGGCTTTATGATCCTGATGGGTTTGAGTTTTCCTCATTCGGAGGGTATTTGATACATTTCTGCGACAGCCAGAGTTCTGTCTTGCGTTCCTTATTTCATGCGGCGGATGTAGAAGGTTTCGCCTTCGTATTCCAGCCGGATGAGGGCGCCGGATTCAACAAGCTCTTCAACCGTTTGCCAGGATTCACCGGATTTTTTGACCAGTTCGTTTACTGCATCCTGCCGCAGTGGGTGCACAGCAGTTGTGCTGAGCAGTTCGTTTTCCAAGTCACTGGTAAAAGCAAATTGATTGTCTTCGGGGGTAGTGATCAGTTCCACTTGAGGAAGGCGGCCAGACAGGATCTGATAGGCGCGATTGAAGGTTTTTGTTCCCGGAGGGCGTACCCACGACTCTGCAGGAGGCCGGATGGGGGCTGAGAGATAGGCAGTGGAGGGGGACAGGGTTTCCAGAAATTCTGCAATTTTATTTAACTCAGCGTTTGTATCATTCAGTCCTTTGACCAGCATGGTTTCTGTGACCAATTTTCCCCCGTATTCGGACGCAAAGCGCAGCATAGATTGCAACATAATGTCCAGGCGAAGCCATCCATGAGGACGATTGATCTTGTGCCAGGTTTTCTCTAGTACACTGTCCACTTTTAACGAAACCCAGTCTGCCAACCGCAAGGTTTGGCGGACGGATTCATGATTCAGCATGGTTGCGTTGCTGATCACGGCGATGGGGATGCCGAAGGGCTGTAGGGAACGGATCAGCCCGCCCGCTAATGAAAGGGGTGTACTTTTCAGGAAAAGAAAACCAGGCAGTGTCCGGTTTGTTCAGCGGACGGTGTTCAAAGGTGACCTGTGCTGATACAATGACACGGTCAGTTATCCGTTTGATTTCAGGTTAGTGAACGATCATCGTTTTACCTCCCTTGGATTTTCAACTGCGCTGTCAAATATCAGGTGCGGATCTTTCTCTGCTGTCCATTTGAAGATTTCTTGTTTTATCCATTCCGGCAGCAGTAATTTCAAGTAGTGGCGCAGGTAACCGATCAAGATGCCCAACAATATTCCCGGCACCAATTTCTTCTTGTGCGACCAGGCATATTTCAATGATTCATTTTCCCAGTCAAAACCTAATTCCAACCACCTTCCCCACCGCAGGGTTTCCCTGAAACTGAAAACAGGTTTCAGGGTTGAAAACTTTTCCAGTTTTCCAATGCTATGTAGAATCATGCGTGTTCGCAGACACTTTTCACATTGGGAGCAATTTTCTGTTTCGCTGTCTAGCCACCCAGAACATACACGCAGATTTTTCTGAGCTGGAGTCCAATTCGATATGGCTAATGTTTTCTCAAAGCGGGTGTTTGTAGAACCGTGACTGTAAGATTCAAAGTTTTCTGTGCATAGGAGATGGGTGGTGATCGGGCCAACCGTATAATCGGTATAGCATTTATAAAGTCCGCCTGTTGGCATGAATATTCCAGTAATCATTGGGCCTAATCCTATAGCAGCTCCTGATAAGGGTGCCTCCAAAAAAGATCTGAGGGCAATCCGATTGTCGCAGAAATACATTAGATTGGTGCGCACGGGAATTAGCTCTATTCCCAGGTTCTGGGTAACCATTGAGTATTGCTTCACCAATTTCTGATACTTTTGCGTGAACGATAAGGGAATATCGGCAGAGCCTTGCATAAAAAGGGCGTATTTTATAGGCCAGTTTGGTTTCTCAGGTGTTGGGTTTAGTAGTTCATGAAGCGTGAAAAAGGAGTCTACACCGCCAGAAAAGGTGGTGGCATAGCATGGTTTGCTTTGAGATATGGGCGCAGGCAGGATTTTGTCTGATCGGATCTGAACGGGGTGGAATGTTTTTGGCTGCCAATAGGTAAATATTTTTTGGTACTCAGCCAGATTGTAACAAAGGCGTGGTGATAGTTCTCCTCGACATTCGATGTCTTCCCCAAGCGTCATTGCTACCAGGAGCAGCGCCGACAGAAAACTATCTGAGCGGGTCGAAATTGCACCGGCCCAGTGTTCGGGATAAGTGAACCAAAGCGTTTCAGGCAGTCCGGTGTTTGGCGTATTGGTTTCAATACGTGCCTGCAGGATGGCTTCGCCATGCGCTGATATGATTTCAGGTTGGTGAATGATCATTCCCGAAAACCTTTACTAAGTCGCCGTAAAATAATAACAGACACATTTATGAAAAGAGAGATTATACTGTAGGAATGAGAAACAAATCAACCAAAGAGCAAGTATTAGATCTACAGAAGAAGTATCAAGCGATGAAGCCGTA
>JAIOTF010000302.1 GCA_021107195.1 Anaerolineaceae bacterium
GATACAGTACTGAAAAAGAGCATCTGCCTGCTAATCATCGCTGGTATTTAGAATGGTCTCCGGAGCGTTTCACCCACTGGGCCAGCCAGATCGGCCCGCAAACGGAAAGCCTGATCCGCAGAGCCCTGATTTCCCGCCGCCATCCTGAACAGGCCTACCGATCCTGCCTGGGTATTCTCAAGTTGGCTAACACATTCGGAAAGGATCGCCTGGAAGTTGCCTGTACGTTGGCCCTGAAAACCGGCATTGTCAGCTACAAAGCAATCAAACGTATTCTGGAAACAAAAAAGGATGCGCTCGAAGCACGTTCTCAGCCAGAACCGATTACTCACGAGCACATCCGCGGACAGAACTATTATAACTAAAGATTGGAGGTTTTACCCATGTCATCTATCTCAACCCGTCAAATCTTGCTCGACCAACTCGCCACCCTGCGCTTGCCTGCTTTTCGTCAGGCGCTTGAGGCCCAGTTCGCCTCACCGCACTATGACGAACTATCCTTCGAGGAACGACTAGCCCTGCTTGTCGAGCAGGAGCATCTCCAGCGCCAGGACAACCGCCTGCGTCGCCGTCTCCGTCAAGCCCGCTTCCAGCAAACCGCAATGATCCAGGACACTGATTTCTCTGCCAAGCGGGGTCTGCAGCGCCAATTCGTGCTGCAATTGGCTCAGAACACCTGGATCCACAAGGGACTCAATTTAATTGTCCTCGGCGCCACCGGGTCAGGGAAAACTTTCCTCTCCTGTGCACTTGGCAGGGCTGCGTGTGAGCAGGATCTCACCGTTCGTTACTTCCGCCTGCCGCGTTTCTTGCAGGAGGTCAAAACTGCTCAGCTGGAGGGTGTTTATCCCCGTTTGATCAAGACACTCTCAAAAACGGATCTGCTGGTCCTTGATGATTGGCTTCGAGATCCCCTGTCCTTGACGGATTCTCAGACCCTGCTGGATATCCTTGATGATCGTTATGGCCGCAGTGCCACGATGGTAGCTACCCAATTCCCCATAGCTATCTGGCATTCTCGCATACCGGATCCTACTTTGGCCGATGCCATCCTCGATCGCCTGGTTCATAATGCTCACCGCATAAATTTACTCGGAGATTCGCAAAGGAAGATACGTGCTGATTCAATCATGGCGTCCACTTGATGTATAATCACTTGACCGGTTTTGTGTCCCCGTCAGGGTGGACGGCATAAATCGGAATCACTGGATTTTTTCACCGGAATACGCATTGGGTAGACCAGAAGCAACGTTTGACGGGAATGATCTGTATTTTGATCTGTTCGTAAAAGGTGTTGCAATGATGGATTCATTGATCCGCAATCATCCGTTTGTGGATGGCAACAAACGCACAGCTATTGCAGCCGTGGGACTATTCATACGCATGAACGGATTTGTTTTGTCGGTAGAAAATGATGAAATGGTGCGTTTCACGCTTGCTTGTGCGCAATCGCAGATAAAACTTAAGGAGATTGCTGAATGGTTGCAAAAATATGCGATTGCCCGCTGAGTATTTCTTTGGAAACGTGTGAGCAGTCACCAAACGTATTACCTTAAATCGCCACAGAATGTACAACAAAAGTTGCATACAATGCAGTTCCTGTATTGGTGTGTTTTGTGCCGTATCTGGCACAAATTCTCAAAACACTTAATGTGGGTACTGATGCCCACCCCTCCCCCCTAAAATGGATGATTTCAGGAGTAAAAAAACGGAAAATGATTGCCGGGATACGGCAAACGAAAAAGGTATAAGGTATAATTTAGATTGGTTTTGTCCTGTTCTTTTTGCAGTGGAGTGATCTGTGTTGCAAAACCAAAATTGTGCGACGCGAGTTTACTTTTATCTCACCCCGAACAGCTCCAGCTTTTCTTTCCGTTCTTCCCAATCAGGAAGAATACTTCTCATCAACCGATAAAAGGCCTTGTCGTGATTTGGATGCACTAAATGACAAAGCTCATGCACGATCACATAATCAATACATTGAATGGGTGCTTTGGCTAATTCAATATTGAAAGTAATCATCCCATTGGGATCGCAGCTTCCCCAACGGCGTTTCAGGTACTTGTATCTGATTTCCACAGTTTGGTGATCTGACCCCAGGATTTTCTCAATATAACGCCCGGCCCTGGTGTCCAGGAGCAGTTGTGCATGATCTGCATACCATTGGCTCATCAGAAATTTGACGTGGTCGCGGGTTTCTGTATCTTGCGTTTTCACGATGAAGAATTTACCGATCAGCTTCACAGTTTCATCGCCGCTCTTTTTTATCCGCAGCCGATATTGCCGACCTAGATAATAATGCGTTTCTCCGCTGACATATTCTCTTTTAGGTTGCAGGGGGTGAAATTTATCAAAATAATTGATCTGTTTGAGAATCCATTTGGCCTTTTTCAAAAGCTTTGCTTCAATGACTTCGAGCGTGCTTTCAGCAGGCGCTTTGACGATAACGGATTTGTCTGGCCGCACGGTTATCGCCAGATTCTTCCGTTCTTCAAGGATCAATTGATATTCAATTGTGGAATGTCCATAGTTGAAATCTCGCAGCATTGAATGCTGCTTATCGTTAGTTGACATCGGCTCTCCGCACTTTTGCTACATCAATGCATCGCTCCAGAATCTCATCAACAATCTTAAAATCGAGATCAAAATCCTTCTGGCTTGCATAATCAAACAGCCAATCTTCAATCTCGATCCGCATCCGGTTTTTAACATTTTCATTATCAACCCACTGCACAATGCGATTGCGTTCGACAATCTCATCGATGGCGATCGCAATTTCAGGCAGCCAATCTAGTACAGGTGAATCAGCGGGGGCGTCTTCCGTGAAGCTTTGCAGAACAATGCCATAATAAGCCTTGGCAATTTCACGCCCTTCAAGGATTTCAGGAATGTCATCCCCTGTGCGATTGACCACCGAATTCATCAGTTCCGTTACATTAGTCAGATACTCATTTTCTGAAATTCTCTTCTGACGGAAATCGTCGATGACTTTCTGGAGCATTTCGGAAAAACGCCTGTAGAAAACGGGGTCTTCGTCCATGCGTACCTGGATGGTGCGGTTGGTGCGGTGGGCAATGGTGTCTGCCTTGGCCGAAACGGATTCCAGCTTTTCAACCTCAGCGGCAAAGGCTTCTGTATCGAAAATATTTACCCAGGGAGTAATTTGCTCCGTTTCTTCAGTGCCGACGTGCATATTCAGCAGCTTCTGGATCTTCGGTTCATATTCCGAGAAATCGAGCGTTTCAGCATAGCGGCGCTTGACCGCTGTGCGCAGTTTGGTGAAGAATTTCAGATCATTCTTGTAACGCGCGCTGTCCTCTGCCGGCGTTTCTTCCAGGAATTTAACACTGGCAAGGGCAATTGACAGGGTTTTAGAGTAAGACGAGAGGCGATCATAGAACTTTTCTCTGATGGCCAGATCAGCAAGGAATTGTTCATACTCTTCAATATCCTGTTTGTTTCTGATTTCCTTGAAGGTATCCCACAGAATTGTATGCTTTTGAGAGAGTTTTTGCACCTCCGTCTGGATATCTTTTAAAATACCTTCCAGTTCCTGAGGGTCAAAGTCCGGCAGATTGTTATACAGTTCAAG
>JAIOTF010000133.1 GCA_021107195.1 Anaerolineaceae bacterium
AAGACCTCGGCATTACTGTCTTCAGGCTTAGCAACCCCACTGACCTTGATGACCTCTATGAAAACATGCGCATTGTTGCCATACTAACCGGCCATGAAGCAGAAACCGAAGCCTGGATCGAAGAGGCTCAACAACGCGTCTTGACTGTAGAAGAGACCATTCAACAGGCAGAGACTACCCCAACCGTCTTTTACGAACTGGATGCCACCGACCCCACCAAACCCTGGACAAGCGGCTCCGGCACCTTCATCGACACCTTGATCACCATGGCCGGCGGTAAAAACATTGCCGCGGCAATGAATACCCCTTGGGCGCAATTCAGCCAGGAAGAGTTAATCCTGCAAGACCCGCAAATCATCCTGTTGGGCGACGCCATGTGGGGTATCAGTCCTGAAATGGTGGCCGAGCGCCCCGGTTGGAACCAGATCACCGCGGTGGTCGATGGTCGCGTGCTGCCCTTCAATGATGATCTCGTCAGCCGCCCTGGCCCGCGTCTGATCGACGGCCTCGAAGCCCTCGCTCAAGCGATTCACCCGGAACTGTTCGGAGAGTAAAAATGCACGCTCGCAGCGCTGGGTGAACTTGTCGAACCCCAGGCGCCCCTCGTGCCTTGAACTCGCCCGTACCCTGAGCCTGTCGAAGGGTACGGATAATGGAACCAACACAAACAAAAATATGCAAAACCCCGCCCGCCCCATCGCCAACCGTAGTCTGAGCCTGTCGAAGACTACAGGGTTGCGGATAAATAATGAATAAAAACATGAAAAAAACTGCCCGCCCCTACTTCATCAGCATCACCCTCCTCGCGCTGATCGCCTTCGTCAGCGTGATGGCGGGCAGCACCTTGATCCCACCCAAAACCCTGGCCGCTTTGCTCACTTCTCCACTCACCGGCCAGGAGATTCCACCTGAGTGGCAGCGTTTTGCCACAATCCTCTATAAACTGCGCATGCCGCGCGCTGCGCTGATCGCACTGACTGGCGCTGCCTTGGGCGGCAGCGGAACAGCCTATCAAGGTCTGTTCCGCAATCCTCTGGCCGACCCCTATCTGATTGGCATTTCATCCGGTGCAGGTCTTGGAGCGGTGCTGGCGATGAGCATCAATTGGCCTTACACCCCATTGGGGTTAATGGCCATCCCGGCTGCCGCTTTTGTCGGCGCAATCCTGACTGTGATCGTCGTCTATTCTCTGGCCAGGATTGGCAAAACCGTGCCGACCACAAATCTGATCCTGGCCGGCGTGGCGGTCAGCGCATTTGCTTCCGCCATCACTTCCTTCTTAATGCTGCTTTCAAGAGATGAACTTCACCGTGCGATTGCCTGGCTTTTAGGCGGTACGGCAGTCAGCGGCTGGCAGCCGGTGCTCATCTCTCTGCCTTATACCCTTCTGGGATTAGGCACCCTATTAACAATGGGTCACAAATTGAACGTGCTGCAATTTGGCGATGAGCAAGCCCAGCAGTTGGGTCTGCCAGTGGAACGCATCCGCCGCTGGATCCTGGCCGCTGCCTCGCTGACCACGGCTGCAGCCGTGTCCTTCTCCGGCATCATAGGCTTTGTCGGTCTGATCGTACCTCATCTTATGCGTATCCTGTGGGGCAACGACTACCGGAGGATCATGCCATTGTCCATCTTGAATGGCGCCACCATGCTGCTTACGGCTGACCTGATCGCCCGCACAGTGATGGCCCCGCGTGAGATTCCCACAGGCATCATCACCGCCCTGGTTGGAGCGCCATTTTTTCTTTGGGTTCTGCGTCGTGCCAAACAGCAGTATGCCTGGTGAACCTGCAACACGACTTATAGTAGAACGACATTTAACGAGATGCTAAAAGCCCCGTAGGGCCGCTGGCAGGAGGTCATCATGATCGAAGTCCACGCTTTAACCGCAAGCTATCAAAACCAGGTTGTCCTGCAAGACATCAGTTTTTCCTTGCGGGCCGGGAGCGTGATGGCCGTGATCGGCCCCAACGGTGTTGGGAAATCCACCTTGGTCCGCGTGCTCAGCCGGGTGGTTGAATTGCAAAGCGGCGAAGTGAAAATCATGGGGAAAGATCTGGCAAGCTATGACGATGAAGAACTGGCGCGCTGCATTGCCGTCGTCCCGCAAGCCACCCGCCTCCCCAATGGTTTCACCGCCTGGGAAACGGTACTGCTGGGGCGCACGCCGCATCTCAACTGGCTGGGGCAAGTTTCGGGCAGTGATGAGCACATCGCCCGCCAGGCCATGAGACAAACCAACACCCTGGGACTGGCCTCGCGGCGCATCGGTGAGATCTCCGGCGGTGAGCAGCAGCGCGTGCTGCTGGCGCGTGCCCTGACCCAATCCGCCCCCATCCTGCTGCTCGACGAACCCACTGCCCACCTCGACTTGCAGCACCAGCTTACCCTGCTGAAAATGGTGCAGCAACTGGCACATGAACAAAATCTGACCGTCTTGATCACCCTGCATGACTTGAACCTTGTTTCCCGTTATGCCGACCAAGTGGCTTTGTTAAACAACGGCCGCCTGCAAGCAATTGGCACGCCGGATCAGGTGCTCACTGCACCCCTGCTGAGTGAAACATACAAGGTGCCGTTGAATGTGATCCCTAACCCCCAAAGCGGCCCACCCCTCATCGTGCCGCAAATGTAGGCCGAAAACTTCTCTCCCTCGCCCTGTTTTTGTAGTGACGACTTCAGTCGTTACCTTTTTCCATTCAACACACCTACTCCCTGATCCCTAATTCACTGATTAACTGGTTCACTGATTTCCTGATCACTATTCACCCAGGGCTTACGCATGAAAAAAAGGATAAAATGACATAAAAAGTATGGAGAGAAGATGTCAGCGCCCAAAACCCTGAAAGAGAGTTTCGAAGACTTACCAGACCCACGGATAGAGAAAAAGACAGCC
>JAIOTF010000415.1 GCA_021107195.1 Anaerolineaceae bacterium
CCTGCAAAGCGTTCTTCCAGCGCGCGGTAAACCGAGAACAATTGCCCGCCGCCGCCCACCAGAACCACCTGCCCAATATCGGTATCCTTCAATCCAATGACCTGCAAGCCATTCTCGATCAAGCCTTCAAACTGCATGGAAAGCCGTGTTGTAATACTTTGGAAACGATCCCTGCCCAGTTTGACCACGCTGCGGTAGATCTCACCCTCCCGCATCACCAGTGTCACCGTGCGCTGAGGGATATGGGTGGTGTCCTGGTCAAACAGCAATTGCCGGCTAAGAGATTCTTTCAGTCGTTTGGCCACATTGCGCAGCGAAAGCAATGCGCTGGGATCATCTGCCATGGCAGAGGCAGGAACGAGCAGTTCATCAGAGAGGCTCCTGGCAATGGCAACATCGTAATGCCCGCCGCCAAAGGCCTCGCCATAGCGGCCAATGAAGAGCAGCTCGCCGGTGGATGGATCAACCTCGCCAGCCACCAGGTCTGTCGTGCTGCCGCCCACGTCGATGATCAATGTTGTTTTCCCAGGGGACAATGTTTGCAAATGCCCCTGCCTTTGCAGGCTGAGGATAGCCCCCTCCGGCTCGGAAACAAAACGGGTATTCTCCCATACCTCTTCCGGGAAGCATCCCCGTACCATAGCTGAGAAATCATCAAAAATGACGCCCTCATGCGCTGTCTGCCAATGCACCGGGTAAGCGAAGGTGAAGATCAGGCGTTCGTCAAAACTGCCCCGGCGCCATTTCTCCCGCAGCAGCTGTGCCAACACCGCCTCCAGCATCAAGCGCGTATATTCCAGCGCCTGTTTGTGCGTATACCGCAGTTGGTGGGGCTGTGGATTTGCTTCAAGGTACGCTCCGATGCAGGGTTTGAAATAGTCCCGGATGTGCAAACGGCTGCTTTCATTGTCAATCTGGGATTGGGCATTCTCTCCATAACTTTCGAGTCCGGTGCCATCGGCTGAGAGCTGCAGCACGGCTGGCAGCCGCCGGTCAACAAAGCTCGTCAGCGGAGAAGGGGAAGGCTCGCCAATCAAGCGTGCTTTATAGCCAACAATTTCATATTGGGTGCGATACAATCGCCAGTTGGTGGCGCCGCAGTCAAAAGCAAACAAGGTTCGTTGTTCAGTTGTGTTCATTTCTCACCTTCATTCTGCCAATATTGTGCTTTACGGGTTCTGCGCCAACCATTCCTGCACGATATCACGCAGGAAGTCAAAATCGTGATTGTCTTCTGTCAGTACCAGGAAGCGCTCGTAATCCTGCTTTGCCAAATTGGTGTTGCCCAGTCCGGCATAACAATCCCCTCTCCCAATGGAGGCATAGGGATTTTCCGGCTCCATTTCATAGAACACGGTGTAATCCTTAATGCACAATTCCCACTGTTCGGTATCCCGGTACATCAGACCGCGCATATTGTATGCCCAAATCAAATCTCCAACGCCGCCATCAATGGCCAGGGTATAGTAGTGAACCGCATCTTCGAAATTCCCTTCATTGCGCAGTATTTCTGCATGGGCCATATCCTGTTCTGCATTGGCCGTACGGATGACCACACGGCGGATGGTTTCCGCGCCATCCAATTTGTCATTGATGCGAAAGTCGCCCCCATGAATGCGGTTGGCGAACAGGGCGTCCGTCAGTACGAAGACAGCATCTTTGTACTCGCCGCTGTTCGTTTTTTTGATCGACTGGTCGCTGTGTTTGAAGCTGCCGTCTCCCTCCGGCCCGCCGGAGTGCGCATCATATTCAATATGGAAGCTGTCTGTGCCCACATCCAGGTATTCCACGATAATGATAACCGTTTGCCCATCAGGGTAAGCATAGATCAAACCATCATCAATGGCAAAGATCATGTACCAGTCCTTGATATCATTATCAGTATCAGCCAGCACTTCGCCATTGCCGGAGCGCCAGGCGTCCTCCGGGGGATCACCTTCAACGACCATGCTTACATCAGCATCCCCTCCAGTCAATAATTGCAAACCGGCATCCTGCCGGTGAATATCAAAGATGACCTCGCCTGTTTCTTGAGCAATTCTTATTGGATCGTTGGCTTCATCCATCCACGCCTGCACCCGTGCCTGGTCTTCTTCAAAATCCGGGTTGCCTTCGGCCTGCGCCAGAAACTCCTCATAATTCAGTCTTGCATTTCCATTGTCGCCCATCGCGGCAAGACAATCTCCGCGCCACAAGAATGCGTCCAGATCGCCTTTTCCATAGGTGAAGAAGGTATCCAAATTTACGATACAGGCTTCATAATTTCCTGTTTCGTAGTACATGAGGCCGAGCATCTTGTGCCCCCATGCCGCTTCTTCAAAACCGGCATGCATAGCGTGCTCATAGAAGCGGATAGCTCGCTCGAAATCTCCCGTTTGTTGGGCATAGTCGCCCTTCACGAAGCTTTGCTCCGCACTGGGGGCCCGTACGATCACCCGGCGGAAGGTCTCGGCGCCGTCATGATTATCAAAAATGCGAATGTCGCCGGGCTCATCCTGCGGACCCAAGCGGTTAGCAAACAACACACCATCCAGCTTGAACACAGCAGTTCTAAATTCTCCAC
>JAIOTF010000211.1 GCA_021107195.1 Anaerolineaceae bacterium
TCCAGCAAGGTTTTTTGGCCAACCATGGCCGGCCCCAACGGACGCGGCCTCTCCCGCAAGCACATTACCGAATCAATTCATGCCTCACTGCGCCGCCTGGGGACGGATTATGTCGACCTGTATTATTGTCACCGCTATGACCCGGACACCCCCATTCAGGAGGTAGTCTGGACAATGAACCTGCTCATCCAGCAGGGAAAAATCCTCTACTGGGGCACGTCGGAATGGGAAGCGGCTCATATCGCCCAGGCGATTGGGATTGCAAACCAGCTCAACCTCATCCCCCCCGTGGTGGAACAGCCGCAGTACAATATGTTCCACCGCAAACGGGTGGAAATGGAACTGGAACCCCTCACCCGCGAATACACCCTGGGATTGACCACGTGGAGCCCGCTGGCATCAGGAATTCTGACCGGAAAATACAATGACGGCATCCCGGCCGGCAGCCGTGCAAGCCGCGAAGATATGGCCTGGCTGGTGGACCTGCTTAGCGAAGAGCGCCTGGACGCTGTGCGTCGTCTGACCAGCCTGGCAGAGAGTCTGCAAATCACCACCGCCCAACTGGCCATCGCCTGGCTCCTGCGCCGCAAGGAGATTTCCAGCGTCATCACAGGTGCCACCCGCATGGAACAACTGGACGATAACCTGGGTGCGCCGGAGGCCCTGGAAAAGATGGACGACGCCATTCTGGAAGAAATCGAACAGATCCTGGAGAACTTCCCGGAGTAAACAAACACCTTCCAACAACGTAACTCACAAAGAAATCCGTTAACATACGCCTCCCCCAAATTCAGCCGAATTTGGGGGAGGTTTGGCGTAGATAAAGACCGGAAATGTCCGACGCGCGAAGCGCAGTCCCGCTAGTTAGGTGGGCGCGATGTTGGGTGGCGATAGAGTATCTTGCAAACCTACCCCTATTTGTCAAAACCCTTCCGAATCTTTTCCCATAAGCCCCTCCCAACCATTTCATCAGCAACTTGAAGAATTTGTTGGATAAGATCTAAAATATCATTATCTCCCGCCCAATGGCGCCTGACAACTTCAGGGTTGGTTTTATTTATAATGCCATTTAAGACGAATGCAGCCACTGCAACATCATCAATATACCCAAAAGGACCAGTGAGAGCTTCGGGTATAAGATCAACAGGCGAAACGAAATAGGCAATCGCTCCTGCAAGTTTTGCTTTTTCGTTAACGGGGACTTCTTTGTCAATAGCCAGCTTACAAAGCAAATGGAATAAGTCAGGTGCAGCAAGGAGATAATCTGCAAATTGGTAATTAACACCTTTGCCTTTGAGCCAAATCCGAATACTATCTCGCATCTGCTGATAGAAATCAAGTTGATGATCCAGTTGTGAATTTTGTTCAGACATCAATATACTCCTTCTTAGGTTTAATCAAAACGTGAAACGTGAAAAATATTCGGAAATACCGCACACGCGAAGCGCAGTCCCACGCGTCAGGTGCACGCAATGTTAGATGCGCCCTATGCCTGTTTTCACGCCTACATGGAAGACAAGATTTCTGCCTTCTTCATGTCGAACTCATCCTGAGTTATCAATCCCGCTTCAAGCAGTTGATTTAATTTCTTAAGTCTCTCCACAGGGTCATCCTGTGTGGGGATAGGAGAAGCAGAAGACTTACTGCTACCCTGCCGTTTCACTGCTTTTTCAAGTGCACCCTTGAATTTTTGGGCGGCTTTTCCTGCCGTGCCAATTGCAGTTACCGTCGCACTACCCACCGCCCCTGCCGTTTTTTCAAAAACATTCTTTTCAACAATAACCTGATACTCCTTCATCCGTTTTTCCACCTGTTCTATTTCCAGCGAAACATCCAATCTGTCAGCCGCGCTCGTCAGAAATTCGCGTTCTTCGGTGGTCAAAATGCCGTCATAAATAGCCATCAGCGTTAACAATTCAATCAAGGCTTCTCGTAATTCCACATCTTCTAGTTGTGAAACGGCATCGAGAATACTCTGCTCATCGCTGATAAGCCTGTTGAAATCAGCGGGCATATGCTCTTCAAAGGACATCCGCGAAAGCATGGCCCGATAGAGTTCCTTTTCTTTAGACGATACGTTGCCGTCGACCTGCGCCATAAACATTGCGGCGGCAGGTATAGCTAAATCGTAGCTATTCTGCTTTGAAATGACTGCCCGCATTTCATCAGTCACCTTCCCCCTGTTCTTAAAATGGCTTTTGGCAATTTTTCCAACGGATTTCGTTGCAATATAGTTGTAGCCACTACCCACAGCAGCAGAAACAAAGGGAACCGCAAATTTGATAACTGTCCTTTGCAAAATTTTGAAGCCAAGCCGTTTCGCGAAATTCTGCAGAGACTTTAAGGTGCTTTTGCTCACCACTTTCTTGATTACGCTTGTTGTGCCTCCACGCGCCGCAACTTGTAAACCTTTGCCAAGCAATTCAGTGGGTGCGACACCTAGTGCATACCCAAAAATCAGGAGTATATCTTCGGGATCTTCCGTGTCCAACTGCAAATCATACAGCACCGACATATCCAGCACAAGCCGCATTTGAATATTGGAAAGGTACAGCATTTCTGCGCCAATGCTCCCAACAAATAGCGCTGCTGTCAAACCTGCCGAAGTAATAGTGGCGATTTCGGTCGCTGATGCGGCGACTCCTGTAATTGCTCCAGCGATAGTGGCATACTTTACTGTTACCGAAGTAAGAATATCTGCGATTTCATCCGGGGACAGGCCGGGGTACTTTTTTTGAAAATAGGCAGTCCTTGCATTACGATCATAAGCCCTTACAACTTGCTGAAGTAATTTGATAAACCACTCGCCATTCTTAATTTCTTCAAAGTTGAGAGTTTTCGCAAAGGTCTTAGCATCTTCCAACTCTTTCGAGACTTGTGCTTTTACATGCTTATCATCTGGCATTGGTGTTGTCATTGACGGACTCCTTCTCACTGACGCGCTGATTATGTGGCCCAACTATTATTTATCCGGACTCATGCTATACTGCAAGTTGACAGGATAACAAGACAATTTTGACACAATACACTGCAAAAAGATTACCTTATCACATGATGATTAACCCTCTATGCGCCTCAACACATCTAGTATACATCACTATGCTCGTGAAGGGGAATTTTTCCGACGACCGCATCCGTGACGGCCACGCCTTACAGATTTTTTCTATTGACAGGACTGATTTATCAATAACTTGACACATTGCAGTAACCCTTCGATTGGTCATTACCCCCTCGCGAGGGATAACCACTAAAGTGATTGCTACAATTGCCAGGATTTCACCCAATCCTGATCCCTGACTGACTGGTTGACGATTTCCCTTCCCCCAATCCCTAATTACCTAATTGCCTAATCCCTAATTCGCGAGTGTTATAATCTGAAATCGTCAGGCAAAAACTATGAACAAAACACTCAAAACCTCCCCCTTTTTCCTGTATATCGGTCTGGTGACCCTGCTGTTTGGCAGTATTTTTTCAGGCCAGGTGTTGGGCTTCCTGAAACTGTACACGCCTGCATTGGCAATCGTCACCAGCCTGGCAGCGGCTGTTTTGGCCTTCTGGGTCTACCTGCACAGCGGCGGCCTGCAATTCCTGCAAAGCATTACCGAATTAAAGGAAGAAAAAAATACCCCCACCCTGCTTGAAGTCGTCTTGTACACAACAGGTTTGATTCTGCTGGTGCTCCTCGTCCTGCTGCCGGTAGTACGCTGGCCGGCCTCGCCCATCGCCACCAGCCTGGAATGGGACGCCGGGGCATATCACTTCCCTAAGGCCATCGAACTCTACAGCACTGGCTCGGCCTGGGACTTCACCATCTCGTACGGCGAATATCCTTTCGGATATGAATCCCTGCTGGCGCTGGGACTATCACTAACGGGCAGCGAAGCCCTGTTCGGTCTGGCACATGGCCTGATCAACCTGTATCTGGTGCTGTCACTGTGGCTGCTGGCCCGCCGTTACACAAGGCTCCCCGGCGGATTGCTGTTCTTCCTGACCAACCTGCTGCTGTTGAGCGGCATGCTGCCAGTGGAGAGCAATCTGTGGTGGGTCTTTCACCCTTTGCTGTACACGATTGGTAAAAATGACCTTTTCCTGGGGGCAGCCCTGCTGGCAGCCCTGCTGCATGCACCGGTAGGGCCCAAAGAGAACCAGAAGCAACTGCACCCGGCCGGGTTAGCCTTGACCTCAATGATCGCCCTGAGCATCAAACCCAACGCATTGTATGTGGTCACATTCCTGTGGCTGCTGGTGCTGATCCGCTGGTGGCAGGATGCAAAAACATTCAAATCGGCTATACGCATTAACTGGCAAGCGCTCCTGTTCGGTGGCTTGACCATGCTTGGCGGCTTGTTGTGGCTTCCCCGCAACCTAATCGGCCAGAAGCAGCTTTTCTCCCCCGGCGTGATGGAGATCCAGTCATGGAGCATCGCCGCCAACCTGAATAACCCCTTCTTCTACAACTACATCCCTCGCAACCTTCTGGTGCTCAGCGGGCTGGTCGGTCTTTTCGTGCTGTTAACCATCCTGCGCCGGCTGCGCCGCCTGAGCTGGTCACTTGCAGCAGCCTTTGCGGTGCTGTATGTGAGCTTCCTCTTCACGCCCGCGACGGCCTTCTTCATCCACCGTGATGTACCCACACAGGTTGCCTGGCGATTCGCGGTAGCCTTGCTGGGATTTTCTTACCTGGCACTGCTGACCGTGCTCAGCCCGCTTCTCGAAAAAGCCTATGCCTGGGTTGCAAGCAAGAGCCTGCCGCGGCTGGCAGCGGTGATCGTCATTTTCGCCTTGAGCTTTTCAGTGGTATGGTTCGAGCGCGACCTGCTGCCGGCAGCGCCCGAAAACGCTCGCCTGTTGCGTGATCCTTATGAGGAAACGGTAGGGGTAGATGGCTGCCACAGCGCGTATGACTATGCCCAGCAGAACATCCATGACTCGGTAGTATGGGTGGAAAATGGCTTGCCCTATTACGCCTATGACAAAACGTTCAGCAACACCACCACCCGCAGCGAAAAAGCCCGGTATGTGATCGTGTTAAAATCAGAGGGTGAAGAACAATTTCCCGAACAAGTCTACACCCCTGAATGGGCTACACTTTGGCAATTGCGCTATGAAGATTCCCGCGGGCGAGTGTATCAAAGAAAGTAGCATGTCATTGCGAGCCCCGTAAGAGCATGTTTTTTGCCCGAAAGGGGCGTGGCAATCCCCACCACAGTGAGGAAGATTGCCGCAGTCGCCGCAAAGCGGCTCCTTCGCACTCCCACTCCGCTGCGCTTCGGGGACGCTTCGTAGTGACAAACTAAACGAGAACCTATGACCCCTGCACAGAAAAAAACGTTCCGCATCCTGCTTATCATCAGCGCCGTGTATTTTGCGGCCTTCATCGCCCCCAACCTGACCGGTGCGCGCGAGCCTGAAATGCTCTCAGTATTTGAGATCGACGAGTTCGCCCAATACTCGCACGCCATTGACATGCTGCGCCCGGGCGACACCCTCTACCAGACCGCGCGCAATTTCCTGATCTACCTGCACTATTTCTACGGCTATCCATTCTACTTCTTCTCGGCGCTGGTTCTACTGCCATTGAAACTGATCCTCGGCGCAGATTGGACCGCTGTCGCGCACACCCCGCTGATCGTGATGACCCTGCGCCAGATGATCAATGTGTTACCGATCCTGCTCAGTGCGCTGCTCCTGGTGCACATGCAGACCAAATTCAAATCGTTGTGGAAGTCGGTGGGCTTGTTCGCACTGCTATTGCTCCTGCCGGGAGCAGTGGTCAACGACCTGTGGTGGCACCCCGACGGCCTGGCAACCCTGGTGGTCGTGCTGACCCTGTTCTTCCTCGACCGGGACGAACTGCGCTTCGGGCGCAGCTTCTGGCTGGCGGCAGTCACCTGCGGAGTGGGCGTGGGGATCAAGTACATGGGCGCCTTCTTTGTACTGGCAATCCCCGTCTACCTGATATGGGGTATCGTCACCAAGAAGCTGACCTGGCCGAAAGCCATTGGTAAAGGGGCGCTCTTCGTGGTAATCATGTTCGCCGCTCTTGTCATTTCCAACCCCCTGCTGCTCCTGCCGCAAGAGCGGGCCGAAATCATCGCCATCCAGACCCTGCAATGGGAACAAAGCTCGGTGGGGATCATTCTGGCAAACAAGGAACCCTTCCTTAAAGATGGCTACCCGCCTGACATTCGCACACATTACGGCCAGCCCTTCTTCCTGCTGCTGGCTTTTGCCGCCCTGGGCCTGGGCATCGTCCGCAAGGAAACCCGCCTCAAGAACAGCCTGATCCTGGCCTGGTGCGTTCCGCTGAGCATCTCGATCATCAACCTGGCGACGCGCCGCACGCATTACTGGCTGCCGATCATGCTGCCGCTCTTCTCTACCCTGGTCTATTTCTTCCCTGAAGAAAAGCTGCGCTTCGGCGGCAAGAGCCGTGACCTGGCCGGAATGGCTGTGGCAGTATTACTCATCCTCCAGGCCGCTCTCTTCATCCGCACCGACGTGGGCATCTATACCACCCAGTTGCAGCGCGAACAGCAGGCAGCCAGCATTCTCTTCTACGAAAAACTGGAAGAGCAGGTTTTTGAACCAATCATCCTTGACCGTGAACTGGTCGTCTACCGCGACTGGCACGTCTATTGCCCGGACACCCCCCCGCGGCGGGTGGAGATGAACTGGGACCTGGCGACCTACAGCTATATTACCGACCTCAACCCGGACGTGATCCTGCTGGACCGCGAGAACGTGTTACTTTTCTCGCAGGCAGACGTGATCAGCCAGGCAGTGGACCAGGGCGATATGAAGCAGATGCATGAATTCTATGGAGATGCCGGACAGGATGCCCTGGAGGACTATCAATTGGTATTGCAAGATGAATTTGGCTATGCACTGGTGCGGGACGAACTGGTTGAGATGTGTCTGGAATAGCATTGCCGCTCACTGCTCTGCATCATATTCGACAAGCTCAGTGAACGAAAACAGGCAATCTCTCACCCCACGTTGGGGATTGGCGCGTCACGGCTGCGCCTTTCTTCACAATAACACAAACAAGAAACAAGGGCCGCCCTCTCGGGCAGCCCTTTCTTATTAATCTTTGCTTTCGCTCAACTTCGCAGCTTGGCATCCAGCTCTTTTTCGAGCATGTAAATAACCTTCTTGCGCAGTTTCTTCGTGTCTTTGTCGCTGAGCGTCTTGTCGGGCGAGCGGTAGATCAATGAGTAGGCCAGGCTCTTCTTGCCCGCGCCGATTTGCGGCCCGCGGAAAATGTCGAACAGAAAGACACCTTCCAGCAATTTACCACCAGCCTTGCGGATCACATCCAGTACGGCTGCGGCCGGGGTGGCTTCATCCACCACCACTGCCAGGTCTTCCAGGACGGGCGGATAGACCGGCACAGGCACAGTTTCGAAGCGCATTGGCATCTGCCTGAGCAGTGCTTCAACGTCCAATTCGGCTGCCAGCACCGGGGCTTTTTCGAGGTCAAAACGCTCCTTGACCAACGGATGTAATTCGCCAAAGGTGCCCAGAAGGACATCCCCTCTCCACACATTTGCACATTTGCCCGGATGGAAGGAAGTGTGTTCGCCGGGGGCATAAGTAACATCTTCAATATGCAGCTCGGCCAGCATAGATTCAACCACCCCTTTCAGATCAAAGAAATCCATCTCGCCCTTCAGATTCTGATCCCAGGCCGGCAGGAAGCGCTGGCCGGTCATAGCCAGGGCCAGACGGCGCGGCTCGGCGGGCAAAAGTTCTCCCTCTATAGGCAAGAAGACAGCCCCCACTTCGAATAACGCCAGGTGCGGACGTTGGCGCACATTGCGTTCGACCACTTCCAGCATCTGGTTCAACAAGGTGCGGCGCAGGACGGTGCGGTCGGCGGCGATAGGATTCGCCAGGCGCACATAGTCCACGGGTGGCAGTTTCACGTCCGGCGGCACGAGACGCTCTTCCGCTTCGGGCGTGGTGAAACGGTAAGTGATGATCTCCTGCAACCCCAGGCGGGCGAGCACATCCCGCAGGCGCTCTTCCCGTTCAAGGGATTCATTGCGGCGCTGCGGGGGAAGTTCGTCAGCAATGCGCGAAGCGGGAATATTGTCAAAGCCATACAGGCGGGCCACTTCTTCCAGCACGTCGGCTTTGCCGATCACACCCCGGCCAATGTCAGTACGGTGATCGGGCGATTTGACAAAGATGGTCTGACCCTCGACGCGGCATTCAAACTCCAGGCGGGTGAGCAACTCAACGATCATCTCAATCGGAATGTGAATGCCCAGGCTGCGCTCAACGTATTCCCCGGTGATCTCGACCACAGGGTCTTCATAAGGCTTAGGATAGACGTCCACCAGACCTTCGGCAATTTCACCACCGCTCCACAAGGCGATACGGTCGAGGCCCAAACGCACACCTTTCGGTGCAAGTTCCGGATGCAGGTCGCGCGAGAAACGGTAACCGGCCTCAGAAGAAAGGTGATCGGCCTTCATCGTCTTACGCACATTGATGAAGTTCCAGTTCGCAGCTTCCAGCAAAACGTTATTAGTTTCAGGCGTCACTTCGGATTCCAGACCGCCCATGATACCAGCCAGCGATAGCGCGCCAGCGGTGTCGGTGACCAGAATGGTGTAGGGTTCCAGTTTGTGTTCGACATCGTCCAGGGTAACCAGACTCTCGCCGGGGTTAGCAGAGCGGGTGATGATGGTCGGCGCTTTGCCGCCCGCCCGTTTGACCAGAACGTCGTAATCAAAAGAGTGCAACGGCTCGTTAACCTCAAGCATGCAGTAATTGGTAGCATCGATGATGCTGTTGATGGGGCGCGTACCCGCCAGACGCAGGCGGCGCTGCACCCAGTAAGGACTGGGGCGAGCTTCCACATTCTTGACCAGCCCGAGAACGAAACGCGGGTTAAGGTTTGGATCGGTGATCTCGATGAAAGCCTGTCCTTCAACCGATGGCCCGGTGACAGGGACGGTCAACTGCGGCTGTCGCAGGGGTTTATCAAGAACGGCAGCGATCTCACGCGCCACGCCGACGATGCAGGCATCCCGCACCATGTTAGGCAGTACTTCGAAAGTGTAAACCACATCACCCATATACTCAGCGAGGGGCATGCCCGTGGGCGCATCGTCATCGAGAATAATGACGCCTTCGTGTTCTTCAGAGATACCCAATTCCTTTTCGGAGCAGACCATCGAATCGGAAACTACGCCGCGAATCCTGGCTTTCTTGAGCTTGGTCAGCTCCCAGCCAGGCTTGTGGCCGTCATACAGCACGGACCCGAGGCGGGCGTAAGCCACCTTGAGCGGCTTATCGAGCGGGCCGGTGCCTTTATATTCATACAAATTGGGCGCGCCGGTCAAGACAGTACGCTCGCCCTGGCCGTCGTCCAGTTTGCACAGGATCAAGCGGTCAGCATCAGGATGGGGCAGCACTTCATTGATCTGCGCCACAACAAATTTATCCTCCGGCCAGCTCAGGCCGGAAATCTTGAATTCGTGCTTCTCCCCTTCAGGCATCGGCAGACCGACAACCTGAATGGCTTCAACTTCCATGCCCGCCATGGTCATCACGCGGGCTAACTCCTCAATCGGGAGATCTACATCAACATAATCTTTTAACCAGGAAAGTGGGACTTGCATATTACCTCGCTCACTTCAAAAGTGTCAATTTAATCATCGTATCCAATTAACCGTCAACTAGGGATTAGGGATTGGGTCAACTAGGTATTCTGCTTCAACATCACTGTCTCTTACTTCATGCTGGCGTTTCTTCAGGTAAGCCAGATAGCCATTCAGCAAGTGACGCAGATTTTGCAATTCATCAACCAGAACGTCATATTCAACCTTGTTAAGATAACCAAGTTCAAACGCCAGTGTTAACTGGGTATAAACTTCCTCTAATGAACCACGGGCAATATAGCCAAAGCGCAAACCTTCCTGAAAACTGTACCGGCCATAGCCTTCGGCAATATTCGCAGGTACGCTTTGTACTGATCGGCGAAACTGGGCGGTTAATGCCCATTTTTCATCCTCCGGGAACCTGGGCAGAATAGTCCTGCAAACCTTGACCGCGAAATCCATCGCTCGCCGCCAAACTTGCAATGTCTCCAACCCTTTGTCTTTCTCCCGTTGCGTCATCAATACCCATCTCCGAATCAACTAATCCCGAATTGCCTAATTACCTAATTGCCTAATTACCTGATTACCTAAAACTGCTCCAAGAATCTCACATCATTCGCCCAGAAATAGCGAATATCTTCAATCTTGTGCCTGAGCATATTGATGCGCTCGGGGCCCATGCCAGCGGCAAAACCGGAATACACTTCTGGGTCGTAACCGCCGTTCTTCAACACTGTGGGGTGCACCATGCCGCAGCCAAGAATTTCCAGCCAGCCGGAGCGTTTGCAAACCGGGCAGCCTTCGCCGCCGCAGATGAAGCACTCCACGTCCATCTCGGCACTGGGTTCAGTGAATGGGAAATGGTTGGGGCGCAGGCGGGTGCGCACTTCACGTCCAAACAGGCGGCGCACGAAATCATTCAGCGTGCCTTTGAGATCACCGAAGGTGATATTGCGGCCCACCACCAGCAGCTCCACCTGATGGAATTGGATCTCGGAGCGGGCGCTGATCTGTTCGTAGCGATAACACATCCCCGGCAAAATAACGCGGATCGGATCGGGCGCAAATTCACGCATCACCCGGATCTGACCGGGGGAAGTGTGAGTGCGCAGTACGACGCCCTCTTTGGTGGTAAAGAAGGTATCCCACATATCACGTGCCGGATGGTGAGCAGGAATATTAAGCAGTTCAAAATTGTACTCATCCGTTTCAACATCACGTGAGCGATAGACCTGGAACCCCATCTCGGCGAAAATCTGGTAGATCTCGCGCAGCACCTCGGTCTCGGGGTGCAGACCGCCATGTTGAGGTTTGCGTCCGGGCAAGGTGACGTCCAGTCGCTCGCTGTTGAGCGAGTGCGTCAGGGCGGCCTGCTTGACCTCGGCAAAGCGTTCTTTCAGGCGCGCTTCCAGTTCCTTCTTAACCTTATTGGCCGCCTGGCCAATCACAGGGCGCATTTCCGGCGGCAGATTGGAAAGATTGCGCATGATCTCGGTGATCACCGCCCGGCGCATGAGGAAATTTGAACGCCACTGCTGCAACCCTTCCTCATCCTGCAGAGTTCTCAACAAATCCAGACCGGTTTGGCGCACCTCGGACAACTGCTGCTGTAATTTCTCCAACAGCTCTTCCTGGTTTTGCGTTATGTCTTGTTCGGGCATAAATTCTCCTTGCTTCGTACAGGACGACTGTAATTCTCCTGTGGTTTAAATAATAAACCGTCCCGAGGTAAGGGACGGGGTTTCCGCGGTACCACCCTTCTTGGCCGCCGGCAGCGGCCCTCTTCATCCAACAGCCTCAGGTTTCTGGCGATTGGCTGCGCGGTTAACGCAACGCGTGCGTCCCGGACTAATGGCCCTCGCGGGGCGTTCCCCCGGGCGGCTCGGGAGGGAACTTCGCTCTGCTTTCACCGGGCAGGCGTCTCAATCCATGCACCCGCGTCCCTGTCGGCTTCCACTGAACTACTTTCCTCCGTCACAGCCTTTGGTGACTTATGTTGCTTTCTATTATCCCAGAAAGAAAATAAATGTCAAGGTGGAAAATGAAAAAAGAAGCTTCCTCACTCCCCCTCCCCCATCGCCAGTCCCACCCGCGCATACACCTCAAGCGCCTGATACAGCGAATCCACTTCCACATACTCATCGACAGCATGCGCCCCTTGCCCTGCCGGACCGAGGGTCACGGTGGGGATGCCGTACTCGTTGAGCAGGTAGGACTCGTTGGCCGGGCCGGAGACAAAAATTTCCGGCGGTTTACCGCACACATCCCCCACGGCCTGCTGCACCGCCTGGATAATGACAGAATCTTCGGGGATGACGGTCGGCGGAATATAAGTGACTTCTTCCACTTCCAGATGAAGCTTTGGACGCACCGACAAGACATCGGCGATAGCCTGGTTCACACCGGATTCGATCACCTGGCGGGACACGCCGGGCACAAGACGGATATCAACAAAGGCTTCGCAGTGGTCGGGGACGATGCTGATCCCGGCCCCGCCCTGCACCAGGGTGGGAGTAAGAACAGTATGATAGCGGGCGAAGATGGACGGCTGGGGCTGACTCTTGAAAGTGAGACTTTCGAGGGCGAGGAGGGCAGCGCTCATCCCGGTCACGGCATTCAGGCTGGACTCGGCGTCCTGCCATACCAGGCCGCCTGTGTGAAAACTGCGGCCGTGCGCAGTCAGCTTCAGGCGCAGCACGCCGCGGTGACCAATGGCCATGCGGTGCAGATCAGGATAGACATAGATCGCTCCCTGACCGGAAAGCTTGCCTGTCTCCTGCAAATACTTGATCCCCAGCCGGCCGGTGGCGCCAGATTCTTCGTCCGGCACGCAGGCGAGGAGTATCGGATACTTCAACTGACCAGCAGCCTTCTCCTTGAGCAGCACCAATGCGCCCAGGGCAGCGGCGATGCCGCCCTTGTTGTCAATAGCGCCGCGGCCGTACAGGTGGCCGCTGTCGATCTCAGCACCAAAGGGATCATGCGTCCAATGAGCCAGCTCACCGACAGGGACGGTGTCCATGTGGCCGACAAGAAGCAGGCCCGCGTCAACATTCTGCGGGCCAACGCGCACGAGCACGTTAGGCCGCTGGCCCTCAAGGGCAGTCATCTCCACATCAAGCTGATGCTCGCGGGCAAAGGCGGCAATCATATGAGCCAGGTGAAGTTCATCGTCGATGCCATTAACGGAGGGAGTCTGTATCAACCGCTGGCATAATGCAAGCGTTTCAGTACACAGAACGCCATCCGGTGTATGAATGTCTTTTTTCATGGTATTTCCATCTCTCGTCGAGGTTTTACAGAAGTGTCCATCTTATTGTATCCCCGAACAGACAGCTTTTCAAAGGGCTGGGAAAAGAAATTTGAATAGATGTGGGTTTAAGCCCCCATCTTCAAACCTTCTGTCTCACTCCTGATCCTGCAAGTAAAAACAAAAACGCTGCAAGGAATACCCTTGCAGCGATAATTTTTTCTTCCGAAAACCCGGTCTTTATCAGGAAATGAGAGTACCAACCTTTTCGCCGAGCAAGGC
Source organism: Anaerolineaceae bacterium (assembly GCA_021107195.1). Classification (GTDB taxonomy): domain Bacteria; phylum Chloroflexota; class Anaerolineae; order Anaerolineales; family Anaerolineaceae; genus SMBSF63. The sequence continues at coordinate 13,147 of JAIOTF010000211.1, forward strand.
ACGGCGCAGGACGTCATCTTCCCACAGGTTGAGTACCATGATCGGCATTTCGTTGTCCATACACAGGGTCAAAGCCGTGCTGTCCATAAATTCCAGGCGGCGGCTGATGGCATCCAGGTAGGTGAGTTCCGGGAATTTGACCGCGGCGGCATACACTTTGGGGTCTTTGTCATAGACGCCGTCCACCTTGGTTGCTTTGATCAGGACGTCAGCACCAATCTCCATTGCCCGCAAGGCGGCAGCAGTATCGGTGGAAAAATAGGGGTTGCCCGTGCCCCCGCCGAGGATGACCACGCGTCCCTTTTCCATGTGGCGCATGGCCCGCCGGCGAATGTAAGGCTCGGCCACCGAGCGCATCTCAATTGCAGTTTGCACACGGGTGATGACGCCTTTGCTTTCCAGCGAGTCCATCAAAGCCAGCGCATTCATCACTGTAGCGAGCATGCCCATGTAATCAGCTGTGGCACGGTCCATGCCCAGTTCCAACCCCTGGCGGCCCCGCCAGAAGTTTCCGGCGCCAATCACGATGGCCACATCGACGCCCATCTCACGCACATCGCGTACTTTTTCAGCAATGTGCAAGGCGCGTTTTGGATCAATCCCAACACCATTTTCAGCGGCCAGCGCTTCACCACCTATTTTCAGCAAAACACGATGATATTTTAAATTTGACATATGTCTGCCCTTTCACCTCTCTGTATTGACCTCACCAGGCCTTCAAAAAAAAGGCCAACCTTTGGTTGGCCTTTTCTGTATTATTCTTCGCTTTCTTCGTCTTCGGAACCTTCTCCCAAAGCCCAGCGCTCAAAACGCCGGATAACCAGATTTTCACCGGTAGAACCAATGGTCTGGTTAAGCAATTCCTGGATCGTGAGACTGTCATCACGAATGTAAGCCTGTCTCAAGAGGACGTTTTCGTCTTTGTATTTCTTCAAATAACCTTCGACGATGCGGGGAATGATCTTGTCCGGTTTGCCTTCTTCGCGGGCCTTGGCAGTCGCGACTTCAGCTTCGTGGTCCAGTTCTTCCTGAGAAATTTCTTCATCGGTAACATACAGCGGTGAAGCGGCTGCAATCTGCAAGGCAATTTCGTGAGCGAAACTGCGGAAAGATTCGGAGCGAGCCACAAAATCGGTTTCGCAGTTGACCTCAACCATAACGCCAACGCGTCCGTTACCGTGAGAATAAAGCTCAACAGTACCTTCCGAAGCAGCTCGGCTGGCACGTTTGGCAGCAGTTGCCAGACCTTTTTCCCGGAGAAAATCCATCGCCTTCTGGAAATCGCCGTCGGAAGCTTCCAATGCTTTGCGGCAGTTCAAAATACCGGCATGGGTTGTACTACGAAGTTCTTTGATCATTTCAGTTGTGATTGCCATTCTTCATTCCTTCAATTAAAAATCTATTCCCGGTAAACGATGAGGAATTATTCCTCATCGGCCTTTTCTTCAGTTTCAACGGCAGCGGGGGGTTCAGTTTCAACAACCTTTTTGTCTTCTTCCACTGCAGGCGCTTCAACTTCCTCTTGAACCGCTTCCTCAACTGTTTCTTCTACTACCACTTCTTCTACTATCGCTTCTTCAGTTGCCACTTCTTCGGCTGCTTCGGCAGTCTTCTCCGGACGGAGTTTTGCCAGAGTAGATGCGCCTAACAACTCTTCATCTGAAAGCTCTTCCTCTTTGGAAAAGCGAGGGGCTGCTTCGGCAGTAGCTTTCGCGGCCAATGCACCAGCTTCTTCTTCCTGCATTTCGTCTTTGCGCATTGCCTTGCCTTCCAGGACAGCATCGGCCATCTTACTCACCAAAAGCTTAATGGCACGGATAGCGTCATCATTGGAGGGGATGGGATAATCCACGCTGCCAGGGTTGCAATTAGTGTCAACCATTGCGATCACAGGAACCTTTTTCAGGTTTGCTTCATGGATGGCGGTGAATTCACGGGTGACGTCAACGACGAACAAAAGATCGGGCAGATCAACCATATGACGGATACCGCTCAGGCGGATGTTCAACCTGTTGATCTCACGTTCGATCATCAGGCCTTCCTTCTTGGTCAATAAGTTGATCTCGCCGGTTTCTTTCAGGCGTTCAAGACGTTCCAGCTCGCGAATACGCTTCTGAATGGTAACCCAGTTGGTCAAGGTGCCGCCCAGCCAGCGTTCGGTTACGCTCGGCATGCCGCAGCGCTCCGATTCATCACGGATGGTTTCCTGCGCCTGGCGCTTGGTGCCGACAAACAGAATTGTGCCGCCAGCAGCAGCAGCGTCACGCACGATGCCATACGCTTCATTCAATGTTTTCACCGTTTGCTGCAAGTCAATGATATGAATACCATTGCGCTCGGTGAAGATGTAGGATTTCATTGCGGGGTTCCACTTATTGGTGCGATGTCCAAAATGAACACCACTTTCCAACAGGGCTTTCATAGATACGATAGAAGCCATTTTTACTACTCTCCTTTGCGTTTTTCCTCCGTCTCTTTCATTCCAGACCCGAACTGCTTTTCTCAGCAGCACGCCGGGCTCAGTCGAGAGACGTGTGGGATAATAGGGTTATTAAGCGGAGAAAGTATATCACAGGGCACTGAATATTGTCCAGAAAATTCAGTGCAAATCAGCAATTCTCAATATGCTGGAACAAATCTGAATTGAGAATTACTGAGTGCAAATTTTGCAGCAAATTTAATGGGGACGGCTGGCAATTGAACAGAAATCAACACGCTGGTCTGCAATACCTCATGCGCTTCTTTTGCACTGCGCCATGCCATGATGCCATCGCCGAACTTCGGTATGCAAATCAAGTGAGGAATCTAATCATGACTTTGACCAATCGTTTTGCAGAAGCACTGGTGTATGCCAACGAATTGCACCGGGAACAGGTGCGCAAAGGCAGCGGCGAACCCTATATTGCTCATTTACTGGGTGTAACCAGCCTGGCGCTAGAACATGGCGCCAGCGAAGATGAGGCATATGACCGTTCCGCCCGACCGCACCTATAGGTGAAAGCAAACCGCCACATTTCAACCGGCTGCGGTATAATCGGCACAGGATAAATACCATAAGGATATGCTGTGGCTCGAAAACGATCACAATCAATTGAAGATCTTTCCGTTGAGGAACTGCGTCACCTGCTGATCGAAAAGCAGCGTGCCGAGCGCGAACGGCGGCTGGATCAATTCCGCCGCACAGGCCGGGTAGTGCTGGTTGAACCCCAGCCCGGACAGACTCCGCTCAATACCCTGCGCAACGATCTGGAAGACAATGAAGAAACATTGGAAGCCAGCCCCGGGCCGCACTCGAAACGACGCACCTGGCTGGAACGAATCCTGTTCATCGTTGAAGCCGCGGCTGTGATCGGTCTGGTCTTCGTTGTTTTCAACGGTTTGAACATTTTGCGCGATCTCAATCAGGAAGTGGCAGCGGTACTGGAACAACCCACCCTGACCCCAACGCCATTGATCAAGGCCGTGGTGCTTCCTTCCGGACACACTCCGCCCAACGCTGAAGGCGGTGTGCGTTTCAATGACGCCGAGATTCCCGATCACCTGCGCCCGTTGGTACAATCCCTGGCTGACCTGCCCGTACCCACACCCGGCCCACAGCAAGCCGTGCGTTTGCAAATCCCGGCGATCGGAGTAGACCATCCGGTTGTGCAGGGAGATGGATGGGAACAGCTCAAAAAAGGCGTTGGACAACACATTGGCTCGCCGAATCCCGGCGATAAAGGCAATCTGGTGCTGTCAGCGCACAATGACGTATTCGGTGAAATCTTTAGAGACCTGGACAAACTCAAGCCTGGTGACGAATTGATCGTCTTTACCAGCCAGCGCACCTACACCTATTCGGTGCAGCAATCGCAGATCGTTGAACCAACCCAGGTAGAAGTCATGTCTCCCTCGCAGGAAGCCGTGGTAACATTAATATCCTGCTATCCATACATGGTAGACAATAAACGGTATGTGATCACCGCTTATCTGCAAGACCCATCATAACTGAAAATAAGGCAAATCCATCCTGAATAGGATGATACTCAAGGAGTTTTTTATGGCAAAGAAACAAAAGCGCAGTGTCTCTTCAACCAGCAAAAGCCGCAAGGCAAGCAGCAAAGAGTTTGCTCCGGATTACACTTTCATCAGGAAAGACCTCAGGAAAATCGGTTTCATGGCAGCCAGCTTCTTTGTGATCCTGGTAGCACTGTCATTTTTCCTCAATTAATTGTTTCCACAGCACGGCAGCGATGCGGACGCGAAGCGAGGGGCCCGCATCGCTGCCGTGGTTAATCTGCAAGATTTTCAGATAAGGAACAACCATGTCCCCGCTTTTCATCCCTGGCCCGGTTGATGTACCGCCAGAAGTGCTGGCAGCCCAGGCCCGTCCGATCCTTGACCCGTGCAGCGAAGGTTTTAACGCACTGCTCGAACAGGTCAGTCAAAAAACCCGTCCCCTTTTTAATACATCGGAACGCATTTACCTGTTGAACGCCACAGCCGACAACCTGCAGGAAACAGCAGTGCGCAGTTTGGTCAAAGAGCGTGTGCTGGCCTGCGTGAACGGGCCGTATGCAGCCCGCTGGGCGGAGATCGCTGAGACCAATCACAAAATTGTTGACTTGCTGGAAGCGCCCTGCGGTCAGGCAGGATCGCCTGACCAACTGGAAGCCGCCCTGCAGGACAGCGAAGCAGACGCAGTGCTGCTCGTACACAACGATCCCGCCACCGGAGTAGAAAACCCGCTGGCAGAGCTGGCGGAGGTCATCCATCACACCCGCCCCGAGATGCTGATCCTGGTGGATGCGGTCAGCTCGGCGGGTGGCGTGCCATTAGAGATGGATACCTGGGGCATTGACTTTCTGTTCACCCTTTCGGCGGGCTGTTTGGCCTTGCCGCCTGGTCTAGCGCTGGCCTCTTTTTCTGCGCGTGCACGCAAGAAGGCCAGCCAGGTTGAAAATCGCGGCTGGCACTCGGATATTCTGCGCTGGGAGAGCATGTGCACGCCCGGGGCGGAGAGCTTTATACCTCCGGTGAGCCTGATCTATGCTCTGAATGCCCAACTGGAGCGGATCACTCTCGAAGGCTGGGAAAACCGTTTCGCGCGCCATGTGTTCCTTGCCAATCGCCTGGCAGCCTGGACGCAGGAGAAAGGGCTGAAAATCCTGGCCTCCCCTGCCGTTCGCTCAAACACCATCACCGTCATCGAGAACAACCGCGGCATTGACATTGATGCCCTGAACACCTTCCTCTTAAAGCGCGGTATGCGCATCGCCGGCGGCTACGGTCTGCTGAGATCACGCACCCTGCGCATCGCCCACATGGGCGAGATCAAGATGGAAGACCTGGAAGCCCTCCTCGCCGCCCTGGATGAATTCCTGGCCGTCCATCTCACCCAGACGATCATTTACCGCAGACCAAAGTGAAAATAAGCATAAAACTCAAGGCGGAGCGAACGCTCCGCCTCTTTTGTTTGTACCTGCCCCCTGATTGACGAATTGACTGATCCCCTTAATTACATTATGCATTATAAA
>JAIOTF010000200.1 GCA_021107195.1 Anaerolineaceae bacterium
GGTGCGCCAGGATTTTGAGACCTTTGCGCGAGAGTATCACCCTTTCAGGATCAGTTATCGGGAAGTGGAGCATCCCTTATGTGTGGAGCTGCCGCGCCGTGATTTCACCCGCTACATCACCAAGTCTATTTTTCTCAGGAAAGCACTTTGGAAATCCGAGCGCTTCGAGAGCTACCAATATTTTACAGAAGAAGAGCAGCGGGCGGCGTTTGCCCGGCAGGGGTTACAGATCCGCGAGCTGCGCAAGCTGACGGTGAACGAAGAAAAATGGCGCCGTCTGGTGGACATTGACGCATCCGGGGCCGCGTTCCCCGACGAGCACATCCTGATCCTGGCGCAGCAGGCTGCGCATCTTCCTGACTGATAGCATCCCTCCGGGTGAGGGGTGTTTTTTTGACATCGGCGAAGAGAGGGATGGTTATAATCATAGGTGAAGACATCTGACGAATAGGCTTTTCCCCACAATATTGTTTTCATTGCAGGTTTTGTCTGGTGCGATGTATGGTTCCAGGGGCGTAAGTCGATCATTTGTATTCTTTGTTGAATGTGATGGCAAAGCAGCTTTTCTCCGGGTATTTCTACAGGAGGTGTTGGCATGCAAGGTGAATCGGGAGTTGGGCGCTGGTGGGCGGTGCTCATGGTGTGGGGGGTGGTGAACGCGGTCAATCTGCTGCAAGGGATCGGCTTTCTTTCGCGGGTGCGCACTGGTAAGATGGCGGTCAATCGCCTGCTTGGGCTGGTGATGATCGTTTGCGCCATTCCGGCGGCCGCAGCGCTGATGGGTTTTTTGCGCGCGCGGGCGGGATGGTTGTTTTGTATCGGCCCGGTGATCTATCTGGTTTTCATCCTGCTCGATCTGGTGGTGGACTATGTCCGGCCGGTTGAGTTTCGTTCTCCGATGCGCTATGAGATCCTTGTGCCGTATCTGGTGCTCTTCTTTGGGGCGATCCTGCTGATGGGGCTGCCTATGTTTTATCTGAACCGCTCGCTTTGGCTGGTAACGGTGGTAACCACCGTCTTCCTGCTGATTTCGATGGGGGTGGCGATGCGCAAAGGTGTTGGGTGAGATGGGAAACCGCGGTTGCAGAATATTCACTTGCTGAATCAGGAAGCGACTTGCATTATTTGAGGGCGCGTTTGATTTTATGGCATAATCTACATAACGGGTGTTCGAGATTATGATTTGATAATGAACTGGTGAGAGGACAACCAGATGAAACCAGCCTTGTTAGTGATTGATGTTCAGAAGGCGTTTTTTGAGTTTGATACAGCAACGACACAATCGTTGAATGATGCGATTGAGTATATCAATGCGGCGATTGATTTGTTTCGGGAGAAGAAGCTGCCCGTGATCAGCGTGCAGCATATAAATGAAAAGGACAATCTGGTGCCCGGGGAAGAGGGCTTTGATCTGCCGGATTCGTTGCAAATCCTGCCCGAGGATGTGCATATTCATAAGACCTACGGGAATGCTTTCAATAAGACTCCCCTGGCAGAGGAACTGCTCCGACGGGGGATTGACACGGTGATCCTTACCGGATTTTGTGCCGAGAATTGCGTTCTGTCCACCTGCCGTGGGGCCGAAGACGTTGATCTGACGCCGATCCTTCTGCGCGGTTCGCTGGCCAGCGGCAACCTGGAGCATATCAAATTTGTTGAAAACATTAATGATGTTATCTCGTATGGCGCTTTGATCAAGGTGCTGGAGTAGAATGGAGCTGGTCGCAATACTAAAACCAGTAAGTGCTCTTTGCAAAACATATCTGATCCCATTGTGGGACAGCCTGCTAGGAGTGGAGAGTAATTTCAGGTGTTTGTGGATGTTAAAAAGGAAAAACAATGGGAATCGATGTTGTCAATATTGCAGAAAAATTTAGGTTGTTTGATGAGCAGTGGAGCCCAAAGATCATCGGCGAAATGAATGACTCGTATGTCAAAATCGCGAAACTGGAAGGCGCGTTTGTATGGCACCAACATGACAATGAAGATGAGATGTTTATGATTATCAAGGGGAAGCTGCTGATCCGGCTGCGTGACCGTGACCTGTGGATCAATGAAGGCGAGTTTGTGGTCATTCCCAGGGGGGTGGAGCATTGCCCGGTGGCAGAAGAGGAAGTGTATCTGATGATGCTCGAGCCGAAGACCACGGTTAATACGGGCAATGTGGAGAGCGAGAGAACGGTTGATGCCAACTGGATTTGAGATGCAAGTTGGTTTTTGAGTGCAGTGATAAGGCGTATGCTCTGATAAATCCTGGAAAATCTTTATGAATCGATATTACCGGTACAATGAAGAGATTGTAGAATTTTGCATGGTGGATCGTGATTAAAAAATCATATTTATGAGTGAGGAATAATGAAATCAAATACCACACCTTTGAACGAACGGAACCAGGTCATACTATTTATCTTGATTGCGTTTGGAATCACATGGCTGGGCTGGATACCGGCTTTGATTGGTGCCTCAAACCAGGGGTTTTTGCTGCCCACGACCAATAATTTTGCAAAGCTGGGTGAAATTGGAAGCTTAACCCCGCGGCAACAGCTCTTGACCACCTTGTTCAATTTTGCAGTGTATGGCCCGCTGATTGCAGCCCTTGCACTGACCATATGGGAAACTGGAAGAGAAGGCCTGGTTGAACTCTTGCGGCGGATAGTGAAGTGGCGGGTGGGAATTCGCTGGTACGGGATCGTGATTGGCATGGTGATTGTGATCTCACTCATTCCCTGGCTTATTGCCTGGCTTTCGGGGCAAATGCGGCTGGATGGCACTGGGGTCGTGTGGACATTGCCGTTGCTGGCCGCCTTGTTCATCAGACAGGTACTGACCAGCGGATTGGGCGAAGAGCCGGGGTGGCGGGGATATTTGCTGCCCCGACTGCAATTGCTATATGGCAGTGGCAAAGCAATTTGGGTGCTTGGAATCATTTGGGCTGTTTGGCATTATCCCTTTACCATTTTTGATACTTTGTCTAATATGGGGGGAGACGTGCCCGTGATGGCGATGGTGATCACGTTGGTGCTATCACTGGCAGGGCAGACGATGTCGTTGATTGGGATAACCTACCTTTATGTATGGGTGTATAACAATACCCAAAGTGTTTGGCTCGCAATCCTTTTCCATGCGTTGAGCAACGCTGTGCCCCTTGTTCTGCTGGCTGATATTTCTCCATCTTTCAGCATCATCATGGCGCTCATGCCGTGGCTGTTGGTTTTTATTCTCGAAAAGATTTATGGGAAGGACGATTTTCCGGGCGCAGTAATTTGCCACCCAGATGCAGGCACAAGGTTTCCACATTCTTAATGATGTAGTTTTCAATCAGGTACTGGTTACCTGCGATACGCCAGAGCAAACTGCTGCCACTTTGGCAAACCTGCAGCTATCCGGTGAGTGCTGGTGCGGTGCGGGCAAGTGGCATGGTACGCCCCTGATCCGGGTGAGCGTCTGCTCGTAGGCGACCACGGCTGAAGATATCGACCGGACGGTGGCGGCTTTTGTGAAAACGCAGGAAGCTGCCAGGTGATCCGCGATCATGGTTGGGCTGTATGTTGCATACAGCCCATTTTTTTGCTATATTCCTGACACAACATTAATTGGATGGTTGGATCAATGACAAGAGAGGAGTTAATGAATTGGAAGAGGAAAAAGACTTATCCGTTTTAGTCATGGAAGCCTTGCGGGAGAGGCTTGGGGAGCGAGTGGATGATTATGCCTTCCCGCCGCCGGTTTTTCATATGATGCATGGTGAATTTGTGGCGTTGGATCTTGAAGAAGGCGTGTTCAAGGCGCGTTTTCCTGTTTTGGAGGGGTATCAGAATCCATACAGGGCGATGCAGGGCGGGATGGTCGCTGCCGCGGTGGACAATACGCTGGGGCCGTTGAGCGTGCTGGTTGCCCCGCCAAACGTGACCCGTCAACTGGAGATGACTTACAGCCGGGCAGTAACGATGGAAATGGGGCACATCCTGGTTGAGGCACGCCTGGTGGAGCGCAAAGGACGAAAACTGATCTTCACTGCCGAGGTGTTCAGCCCGGGGGGAGAGCGGTTGGCAAGAGCCAGGGCGCTGCACTGGATCTTTGAAGACCCGGGGGATTAGAACAGGAAAGTTTGAGCAATGCGGGACTATTTTTGCCTTGATTCAGTATGCTATACTGGAATCAAGCGCTTGATACCGCACACAAAACATCCATAGCTGCGCAGCGGATTGATCAACAGGAACATTGCCAGGGAGGTGGAAGGTGACTGTACAGCGAAAACGCCGATGGATTTATTTGATTCTGGTAAGTGTTTTGTTAATTACGACCCCGGGGTGCACCAATCCTGTTGAATTCATAGATTGTCTTTTGGATGGGGGGCACTGGGCATGGGCAGGGGATTATTGTATAGGCGGTGGCCCGGAAGATGATCAAAAGCCCGCGGAGATGAATAGTATGAATTCAGACGCGGACGCTGATGCAGTTGCTGCTGAAGTTCAGCCTGATCCTGAGGCAGAAGCCGGGAATGCCGCAGCCCCTCCCCAGGACGAACAGCCACTGCCTGCGGAGGTAACGATTGCATCCTGTCTGCCGCAGCCGGATGACTATACTATAGAGATCACGGATCATACTGAACATGAAGGGGACGTAAAACATAATTGCAATGCGAAGATGATGCTGACCAATAATAGTAACCGGAAATTATTGTGTGCGTCATACCGGGTGCATAATTATGGCGGTCACAATTATGAGAAATGGGTAAATGGGGGTGGGTACCAGAGTCTAGAGCCAGGGGAAACAACGGAAATGGCGGAGTTTTACCGTTGTACGGGCGGGAGCTGCGGCGAAGGCGAATGGTATTATTTCAGAGAGGTCAGTATTCTGTATGGTACACCTGAGTGTTTGCAACTGATTTTTTCTCAGGAAGAAAAAATTCCGGAATCGATCATCTCAATTTGGAATCCGTGTGCATGGTAATGACAGGGAACTGACCAGGTCAATAAAAACGGATCGCGCAGCGGAAATTTGCTGTGCGATTTTTCTGTCTGGATGATGATATAGAATGGTCATTGCAAAAGGCGCATTAAACTGAGAGCAAGAAAAATGAATGTTGAAGAACTTAAGTATTTCGGTAAAGATATTCTCACTATTAGTGAAGAATCGCAGATGCCATTGGGGCAGAAACTATCCCTGCTTGGCCCTGTTTTGAGCTATTTGGGATCGGTGATCCGCGCATTGGGTTTGAAAGGCACAGTACAGTTGGTGCGGGGGGTGAAGGAAGAGATCGCTAGTGCGGAGAGCATTGACT
>JAIOTF010000269.1 GCA_021107195.1 Anaerolineaceae bacterium
ACGTCTGCTACCAGATCACTCGAGAAGCGTCGTTCCTGCCCAGGGGGGCTGGCCGTGTAAAGATACCAGCGCATGGCATCTGCCCCATGAGCATTGATCACATCCCAGGGGGCGAGAACATTGCCGCGCGTCTTGGACATTTTTCGTCCTTCACCATCCAGGATGAGCCCCAAACAAATCACATTTTTGAAACTTGGCTGATCAAACAGAAGCGTGCTGATTGCATGCAGGGAATAAAACCAACCCCGAGTCTGATCCACCGCTTCGCAAATGTAATCAGCCGGAAACTGTTCCTTAAATTTCTCCTCGTTTTCAAAGGGATAATGCCACTGAGCCACCGGCATTGAGCCTGAGTCAAACCACACATCGATCAATTCCGGCACGCGGTGCATCGTGCCGCCACATTCTGAACACTCAAAATGCACGTCATCCACATACGGGCGGTGCGGGTCCAGGTCGGTCAAGTCCTTGCCAACCAACTCAGAAAGCTCTTTTCGGGAGCCAACACAAACCTGCTTATGACAATCCGGACATTCCCAAATGGGTAAAGGCGTGCCCCAATAGCGTTCGCGGCCCAGCGCCCAGTCGATATTATTTTCCAACCAGTTGCCAAAGCGGCCGTCCCGAATGTGACCAGGATACCAGTTTATCTCTTTGTTCAACGCCACCATGCGGTCTTTGTACTGGCTCGTGCGAATATACCAGGTGGGACGCGCATAATACAGCAGCGGGGTTGTGCAGCGCCAGCAGAAGGGATAAGTATGGGTCACCTTGCCCACGTGGAACATCAAACCACGAGATTGCAAATCCTGGATGATCAACGGGTCTGCATCCTTGACAAACATTCCGGCCCAGGGACGCACCTCTGAAATAAAGGTGCCATCAGGAGCAACCGTCATCAGCATCGGCAGGTTTTCTTCCAGGGCAATTTCCATATCCTCAGCACCAAACGCCGGGGCGATATGCACCAGACCGGAACCATCTTCAGTGGTTACATAATCGGCCAGCACCACAAAATGAGCCAGCTTGTCTGTGGGCAGGAAGGTAAACAACGGCTTGTAACGCAGCCCTTTGAGCTGCTTGCCCTTCATTTCCTCCAATACCTTATAAGACGTATCCCCAAAAATGGTGGGCAGCAAATCCTTCGCCAGGATCAAACGTTCGCTGCCGCCGTCTGACATTTCATATTCGATTTTGACATAGCTGAAATCAGGGTGAGCAGCCACTGCCACATTGGCCGGCAGGGTCCACGGGGTCGTCGTCCACACCAGCAGGGATGTACCCTCTTCATCCATCAAAGGCAGTCGCACGTAAATGGAAGGGTCTTCAGCTTCATCGTACCCCAGCGCAACCTCATGGTCTGACAACGGCGTACCACAACGCGGGCAGTAAGGGATCACTTTGAATCCCTGGAAAAGCAAATCTTTCTCCCAGAGCTGTTTCAAGATCCACCACACCGATTCCACATATTCGTCTTTATAAGTAATATAAGCTGCATCCAGATCAACCCAAAAAGCAATGCGCTCGGTCAGCTTTTCCCATTCCTGAATATAAGTAAATGCCGATTCTTTGCAGAGCTTATTGAATTCAGCAATTCCATATTCTTCGATCTGCTGTTTGTTGTTGAAGCCCAGCTTCTTTTCGACCTCAATCTCAACCGGTAAGCCGTGGGTATCCCATCCGCCGCGGCGGCTGACATGGTAACCTTGCATGGTCTTATAGCGCGGGAAAATATCCTTGAACGCCCGCGCCAGAACATGGTGCACGCCCGGCTTGCCATTGGCTGTAGGCGGGCCTTCGAAGAAGACATATTCCGGGCCGCCTTCGCGCGTTGTGAGTGATTTTTGAAAAACATCCTGAGATTTCCAGAAACGAAGCACGCCCTCTTCCATCATATTGACGTTAAGTTTTGGCGAAACCGGTTTGAACATCCTGCCTCCTGATCATCTTCAATGGTTTATATGCATCTCTTATTGTATTAATTCTTCATGTTGAGCAATGCCATGCCTGAGAACGGTCATTACATTGCAATTGTTAACAAAAAAATCCCATCCCTGCACAGGGACGAGATAAGACTCCCGCGGTACCACCCCGATTTTCGCATATGCGAACACTCGTTCAGGAACATCAGCATCGAAAACCGACAGACCTGCACTCAGTTAACGATGAGTGAATTCGGCGTACTTACTGGCAAAAAAAAATTGGCGTTCAGTTTGCAGCTCCGGAAGGATTTTCAGTTTTGGGCGCTGGTCCGGCTCTCACCATTCCCGAATTCGCTGACAGCAACCGCCAAACTTACTCGTTTCCATCATTGCCTTTTTCAAAGCTTTCGAATTATCTCATGAAACCACAAAAAAATCAATTCATTTAAAAGGCAACTCGCCCACCTGTCAATTGACTTTCCCCGCCAAATTTCATAAAATCAACCCTGTAACGCAATAGCCCTATTTGCTGAAACAGGAGAGATTTCATCCATGCGCATATTGGAAATACTCATCATCCTTTCTATCCTTCATTACCTTTTCTTCTCCCTGCATGATCCCAAAAACGCTGGCCGCACCGCATTGATACGCGTGACATCTGTAAACATTGTCCTCTTCATTCTTCACCTGCTGCTCGAAGGACTGCGTTGGCAAATGGCACCGGCCTATATCGTTTTACTCCTCTCGGCCCTGGACAGCCTCGCTTCCAACAGTCCTTCCCTCTCAAAGAAAATTGCGATGCTGTCAAAATGGCTTTTTAAGCCGCTTGCAGTAATATTCCTGTTCATCTCTCTTCTGTCATCTGCTTTCCTCCCCATTTTTCACCTGCCACGGCCCACCGGTCCCTACAAAATTGGCACCACGTACCTGCACATGATTGACAAAAATCGTCCGGAACATTTCACCGAAAACCCGGATGATCCCCGTGAATTAATGGTCA
>JAIOTF010000093.1 GCA_021107195.1 Anaerolineaceae bacterium
AGAAGCCGAGGTTAGCACCCCCTAAACTTCCCCTTTTTTGTCTCCAGTTTTATGGGTCCACTACAGATGCTCCCTGCAAGTATTAACCCGGGATCAAAAAATCAACCTCTCCCCTGCTTTTTCTTAATCATAAAACAACTGATCACGCTCACATTACTATTCTGAATCGCTTCCAACTTTGAGGCAAAAGAAGATGAACATCCGCATGGAAAGCATTGTTGCTGCCCGCACGACCTTCAATGGCCGTGAATATGATTACTTTTCCGGCACCGGATACCTGGGTTTGCAAAGCCATCCTGCTGTATTGCGAGCAGCTCAGGAAGCCATCCACCGTTACGGATTAACAACTGCCACTTCACGCGGTGGTTATGGCGAACATCCCCTGTATGATGAACTGGAACGGCAGGCTTGTGCATACTTTGGTACTGAAAAAATGGTGTGTTTTGCCTCTGGCTATTTGGGCACCGCTGTACTGACTCAAACCAGCGGCCACCCCAACGATCATATCTTCATTGACTCCTCGTCACATTTCAGCTTATGGGATGCAGCTCAGGCTACAAATAAACCCATCACGCCTTTCCATCACTGCTCAGCCGACTCTCTTGCCGAAAACCTGCGCCGTGAACTGCTCGCGAATGAACGCCCCCTGGTATTAAGCGACGGCGTGTTCCCCATCTCGGGTGAAATTGCCCCCCTGCCAGAGTACTTGGCGCTAGTCAAACCTTATAATGGCCTTGTTTTCGTGGATGATGCCCATGCTGCCGGTGTACTGGGGAAAAATGGCCGCGGCACACCAGAATATTTCGACATCGAGAGTGATCGCTGCCAAACTTCAACCACCCTCAGCAAAGCCCTGGGCGGTTACGGCGGCGTGATCTGCGGATCTGCCGATTGGATTGAAAATATCGACCGCAATACGCGCGTCTGTGTTGGGGCCAGCCCCCCGCCCCTGGTGATTGCGGCCGCATCTGCCCGCGCTTTGGAAATTGCACGCACAACTCCGCAGTTGCGCCAGCAGCTTTGGGATAATGTTCGACTTGCACGCCGAAGCCTGCGCACGCTGGGCTGGGACCTGCCAGACACCCATGTGCCAATCATCTGCCTGAACGCCCGATCTGAAATAAATCTGGAGCGGCTCAAAGTTGGGCTGTTTGAACAGGGAATTGCAGTCTCCCATGTCCGCTCCTACACCAGCACCCCGCCCGGGGGTGCCTTGCGCATTGCCATTTTTGCCAGCCACACCGCAGATCAAATCACCCGCCTGGTGGAGGAATTGCGCCGACTGCTGTAGACAAAATAACACAATAAGCGATGCAGTCTGAAATCCTGCACCGCTCACGAACAGAGCTCGTCACTTCGCGGGCTCTGTTCTTCTTGCAACAACTACCCTACCTTCTCCAAAGGTTGTTTAAGAATCCAGCACCATCACAAATACGCCTGGGAAGTTGGTCATAAAGTGGAGCATTCCATCCTCGCCTAAATGCACGCCTTCCATAATCAAACGCTTATCTGGATGATCGCGATACAGCGGCATCGAAACCACTTCACCATTGATAATGCCGATGTTAACCGGCATGCAGAAATACACCTTCTCTTACTCCCCCGTCAATCGCCGCAACCTTCATCCACCAGATCGAGAATTTGCAAAAAAGCCTGGAGTACATCCGGATCAAAATGCTTGCCTTCTTCCGAGCGTATATGCGCCAAAGCTTCGTCACGCGTCCAGGCATTGCGGTAGGGGCGGTTATTAGTTATCGCATCCCACACATCAATAATAGCAAAGATACGCGCCGAAAGCGGGATTTGCGTGCCTTTAAGTCCTTCCGGATATCCGCTGCCATCCCACCGTTCGTGGTGATAGAGCGGAACATCCAAAGCGTCACGCAGGAACTCAATCTGCAAGAGCATATTGTATGCATAAACAGGATGCATTTTCATGATCTCCCATTCATCCGCATCCAACTTGGCTGGTTTGTGCAAAATGCTGTCAGGAACGCCCATCTTGCCGATATCGTGCAAAATCGCCCCGCGCCGCAGATTGACCAAATCCTCACCAGAAACACCCATGGATTTTGCAAGCTGCACGGCCAGATCGGTAACCCGCTGGCTGTGTCCCTGGGTTTCGTTGTCGCGCAGTTCCAATGCCAGCGCCCAACCTGCGATCGTCTCATCATAAGCTACGGTCAAGGCTGAATTGGCTTTTTGCATCTCATCAAACAGATGTGTCTGAGAAATTGCGATCGCTCCCTGATCAGCTACAGCCAAAAGAAAGTCGATCCACATATCGTCAGGATGTATCACCTGACGATGGAAAAGCTCCAACACTCCCAACATCTCACCTTTGGCTTTCAAGGGCACACCGTAATACGATTTAAAACCCTCTGTGTCGAGAAAATTATCCAACATGGGAGAAACACCTTTTTCGCCTGACACAGCACCCAAATCGGTAATCTGCACAAGCTGACCGGTAGCCACCACCTGTTTGGCAAATTTAAGCTGATCCCAGTAGAGTTCGTGCTCGTTAAGCGGGACACGAAATCCGATCCCATCGGCATATTCCAGCTTCTTTTCTTCCGGCCGGAATAAAAGCACATCCACTGCATCCACTTTCAACTGTGCTGACACCTGCTCCAGCAAAACCCGAAAGATCAAATTGATATCCAAACTTCCGGCAATGGCTTTGTCCAGCCTGGAAAGCGCCTGCAAATATTCCAGCCGTCTTTCCAACTCTTCCCGGAAAGTTACCCGCTGAATGGCGTTGGCTGCCAGGTCGGCAACACTGGCCAGAATGCGCCCATCGGTATCATCCCAGGCAAGCTCACGACCCACCCACAATGATCCCAATATTTTTTCATGGGTGATCAAAGGCGCTTGCAGAACCGCCGCTTCTGGTGCAAGTTTCTCCAACCAGGGCAATGCTGGCCGCTCTTCCATCTGATTACAGATCGCATACGGATGCTCATCATCCCATTTACTTTTGAACTCCGCTGGCAGCCATTGCTCTTCACATGAAGAAAACCCATTACCGCTTGCCAGATCGATGATAGATGTGCCTTCTTCATCGCGGGAAATGACTGCGCAGTCCGCATTCAGGATCAGCAATAATTGGTCAAGAATGATCTGCAGCATTTCGCTGCGCTCTGCCGTTTTGCGCAATTCCACCGATACGGTCAGCATCGCTTCCCGAACCCGTTCTTGTTTACGGCGTTCAGTAATGTCCCGAAAGGTGCCCAGCGAAAGAGTTTTGCTTCCCAGCTCGATGCGGCTGCTGCTGATCTCAACAATGATGCGCTTGCCATTGCAATCAAGGATATCATGAATGGCGGCGGGGTATTGATCCTCTCTGGTTGTTGTGTTAAAGGAATCGCGGCATCTTTGCTGGTCCTCAGGGGGATAGAGATCGAAAACCCGCATCGAAAGCAATGTGTCACGATCCCAACCGACCAACTGCTGTGCCTTGTCGTTGACGTCCACCAGCTGAAGGGTTCTCTCATTTGCCACAAAAATCGCATCGTTGGCCATTTGCATCATTTTGTGATACCGTTCTTCGGATTCCCGCAAAGCGGCTTCTATTTGTTTTAATGACGTGATATCCACGATGCTGACAAGCACACTATGAAATTGTTCCGGTTTTTGCGGAAAAGACATGGAAACCAAAACATGGCGGCGCTCGCCATCCAAAGTTTTTTGAATATTTTCGACTTCGCGATGGTCAACCCCGTTGGCTATCGCCAGCAACACTTTTTTAAACCTATCCAGAGACTCGGGGAAAAAGACTGCATCCAGATTTGTGGAATTACTATCGATTGGATTTACGCGAAATAACGTCTCTGCATAAGCATTCATCTCGCGGATCATGACTGTCTCCGCCATTTGTTTCACGAATTCAGGATGATCGTCCAGGTACGCTCGCATATCTTGCATACCTTGTTTTTTCAGGCCCCGAATCGCACAAAATACCTCATAATAATCTTCTTCAATGATAGCCACCGGTGCGGTTTCAAAGATATTGCGGTAGCGCCGCTCACTTTCTCGCACCGCGGCCTCCGCCTGCTTGCGCTGGGTGAGATCGCGAATGTTGATCTGCGCCATACTGCGGCCATCCCAATCAAAACGCCCCATCGCAAGCTCTACAGGAAGCAGCGTATCATCAAATCTCTTTAGGGTTGACTCCGCCTGTATGATTTGCTTGCTGCCAGATACAACCTGTTTGATATCCTCCAGAAAAGAAACGTCCCGTTCATCAAGCAAGAACTTCACCAGTGATCTTCCCCGTATCTGCTCTTCCTCTTCGGTTCTCAATAATTTAAGCAAAGTCTGGTTTGCGAGATAAATCAAACCATCTTCATCAACGATAGCGATCCCATCTGGTGAGAACTGTATGATCTGTTCAAAGCGCCGTCGCTCGTCATGCAATCCGCGATAGCGATTGAGGCGGGCAATCATCTGCACCCGCGCCCCCAACTCTGCGGTGTCAAATGGCTTGGAGATGAAATCATCCGCTCCGGCACGAATACTTTGCAACCGGGATTTCCGATCACTCAGCGCGGTGACCATGATGACCGGCACTTCAGCCAGGAGGTCATGCTTGCGGATGCGTTGGCAGACCTCAAATCCATCCATATCCGGCATCATCACATCCAGCAGGATCAAATCCGGAATCACTTCAACGGCTTTTTCCAGCGCTTCCTGGCCGTTGGCAGCAAAATGAAGTTCATACTCAGGAGAATAAAGCAATGCCCCCAGGGTTTCTCGGCCGGTTGGGGAATCATCAACGATCAATATTTTTACGCGTACTTGTGACAAAGACACTTCTCCCACCGACAACTACTGCTATCGGACAATAATAAAATCTTTCACCTGAAAGGTTTCAACCTTGAGTTCATTGTAAGCATGCATGCATAATTATTAGCATTGTAGCATCCTGGGGTCTCAAAACAAGCACCATCAGACCACCTAAACGTAAATACCCCATAAAAACAAAGCAGCATGTGGGTATCGTTTCGACAAACGCAGTACTCACTTATTGAAATGCAGGTTTGTTTACATACCATACACTTTACAGGCCGACACAAAAGCGGGCAAACTTAATCCCCCTAAAGATGTCCAAATATTGAACAACGTACTATAATTAGAACAACAAAATACATACGATATGGCATGATTGCTGCCATGATAAAAAGGCAACAAAATGAGACAACATGCTTTCAGGAATTGGTTTAGGCGAAAGATTATTGATCGCTTTGGAGGTCTTGTTGGTGTTTGGCGTCGGCCGCATCACCAAGGTTGCCGGAGAATTAGGGAGCGGCATCAATGCCTTCCGCAA
>JAIOTF010000440.1 GCA_021107195.1 Anaerolineaceae bacterium
AAGCCTAATTTGTTATTGATTTGTAATAATCGGGGTTTACGTCCACCTTGTGAAGCTCCGTCGCCTACTTCTACCACATAGCCTTTTGCGATCAGGCTGGCGATTTCCTGCGATGTCTTGGCTTTTGACCAGTTGGTGATGGTAGTGATCTCTGCTCTTGAGGCCTGGTGGTTTCGTCGTAATATACCGATAACCGCTGCCTCGGATTTGTTGAGCAGAATGGGGGCTTTCCTGAAATATTTCCTGGGTGCTGCAACTACTGTTTGATTTGCCATGTAGAGGCTGCTTTTTTGAAACCCTAGCGGAAAAGCATAGTTAACAGGACGTTAATAAGGTTATAACAAAAAAACTTAGTTTAATCAATACCTTAGTTAGGATTTAATGTTAATAACATTGTTTATTTTGTGAACAAAGTGTTGACGGCAAGGGAAGAGCAAATGCGTAGAGATACTGTCCCCCGTATTAGCTTCATTAATTTTGTTGCCTGAGAAATTTCACCAATCTGTTTGTTCTTTAAAATCAGTTTGCCGCTCGGCGTGCGTTCTTCTTTGATCAGGTAATGTTCAGCATCATACGTTGCCAACCAGGGGCCTATGTTTCGATGATTCCGTCACGCGGGCTTTGTTGCCGTAGAATGTCAATCCGTTGGTTGCGTGCTCTCAGGAGAGGGTGATGTTTGAGCGGCATCGTGCCTAACAAAATGAGAATGACGCGACCAGAGCCATCAGGCTTTCCAACTGATGCAAGCCGGCTGGCAGTTCTGAGAGCAACCCTGCCAGGCTGACACCGAATAGTAAGACGATGACCCCGGCGAGCAATGCGGAGAAAATGATGTGCAGGATGGCAATCCCAATTCCCCCGAAAAACCCTGTTCCAAGAATAGCTGCAAAGACAATTGCAGATAAGATAAAGGCGATGATGGTTCCAAATACTGGAACCGTTAATCCAAGCCCATGCATGATTGATGCACCAGCCAAAGCAATCAGACACCAAAATGTACCTGTTCTTTTGGCATCCATGGCAGCGGCGGCCATCTTCACTGGCAATGCGATGAGAGACAGTCCAACCAGCGCAACAATGATGATAAGGATGGTTTCCATAATTTTCTCCCTGTTTTTGAAAGTGATGGATATCTTTTTATTCGATTCAGTTTCCCGCTCAGTTGATTTGTAGCTATATTTTACTGCATTTTCTATGTTTTTTCCTTTCAGCGGTAAGCGATTAATGTGAATTAGACATCGTTTTTTGAAAAATGTTGACTTCCAAAACGTTTGGGTGTACAGTATTTATATACTCAAAACGTTTTGATTATTAAATACGCTTTTGGACAATATGATGACAGTTGTCACACTTAAAGTTATTGCAAAAGCAACCGGGAAATCAATCACTACTGTTTCGCGTGCCTTGAATGATTACGATGATGTCAGCGAAGCGACCAAAGAACTTGTCCGGCAAGTCGCGGCTGACCTGGGCTATGTCCCCAATATTTTTGCACAACGCTTGCAAAAACAGCATACCGATACGATTGGCCTGATCCTCCCGACATTTGGTCCGCGTTTCTCCGACCCGTTTTTCAGTGAGCTGTTGGCAGGCGTTGGAAATCGGGCTGCTGATCTGGGTTATGATCTGCTGGTTGCGACACGTGCACCAGGGGAAGAGGAAGTTCAAGCCTACTGTTCGATGGTGCAGGGACGCCAGGTGGATGGCTTTGTTTTGGTACGTACCCGCCGCAAAGATGCACGCATTGAGTGTTTGAAAAAAGCAGATTATCCATTTGTCGCCTTTGGGCGAGCTGAAGAAGATAACGATTTCCCATATGTGGATGAGGATGGTGTTTATGCGATGCGCCTGGTGATCCAACATCTTGTATCATTGGGCCATCGGCGGATTGCTTGCATTTCTCCCCCACCTGATTTGATGTTCGCAACTTATCGCAGTCAGGGGTTTCAGGATGGATTGGCGGAAGCGGGTATCGGAGCTGAAGACTTGCTGTTCCGCGTTGGGGATCTAACCCAGCGCGATGGATATGAACAAGCTATCGTTCTTTTGGATTTGCCATCACCGCCAACAGCGATTGTTTCCTGCAATGATTTGATGGCTTTTGGTGCGATGAGTGCTGCGCAAGACCGCGGTCTTGTCGTTGGGAAAGACATCTCAATCACTGGTTTCGACGATATTCCCATGGCTGAATATTCTCACCCTTCACTGACGACAATACATCAACCCATTTATCAGATTGGTGGCATGGTATGTGAGATGCTTATTCAACTGATTCGAGGAGAAGCATTAGAGAAAGAGCATATTCTTCTCAAACCAGAGTTAATGGTGCGGCAATCCAGTGGATTGCTGACAGTATAAAACAGGAGGTGATGCCCAAACACGATATAAAACAAGACTATTCGATCTGTTTATTTGTTCCGTTTGCAAGATAAATCAATTTTGAAAGGAAGAAGAATCATGAGTAAGAAGTTCACTTTTTTGTTCGTTATGTTGGTGATTTCCAGTATGGTCCTGGCAGCTTGCCAGCCTGAAGTAATTACCGAGACTGTTGAAGTTCCGGTTGAGGTTGAGGTTGAGAAGGAGGTTGAGGTTATCAAAGAGGTTGAAGTGGAAGTTCCCACCAAGACTTTGGTCTTCTCTTCCCGCCTTTTCAGCCCTCCGAGAGAGCAGGAATTCTTCATCAACGAGATCATCAAGCCCTTTGAAGAAGAACATGGCGTTATCGTAAACTTCCAGATCATTGATGACCAGACTTTGCTTGACCGTGCTGAGGTCCAGCAGACCACAGATCACATTACCACCGACATCGTTGTTGCCCACAACAGCCGCATGCCCGAGTGGATTGAAGCTGGCTGGGTTGAGGATCTGACCGATGTTGTTGCTGGCTGGGATGATCGCCATTTCAGTGAAGCATTTGTCACAGACACCAACAAAGATGGTGCACAGTACTTCTTGCCTGTTGGTGCGGATGTCTACTTGCTGCTTGCTAACAACAAGGCATTGCCCTATTTGCCCGATGGTGTTGAGCTGGATACCATTACATGGGAACAGTACGCTGCCTGGGCAGTGGCCGTTGCCGAAGCTGAAGGCGAAGGTAAAGTTTGTATCACCGGTATTCCTATGAAGTCCTGGATCTATATGTTTGGTGGCACCGCGTTATCTTATGGCGCTGGGTTCCCGGATGCCAGTTCTGCTGGTGCGATGGACGCCTGGAAAGTTTGGGAAACCATTGGTAAGGCACAGGGCTTCGTTCCGACCGTTATGAACATTGATAGCTGCGTAGACCCGATGATGCGCGAAGAATCCTGGCTGACCGTATTCCATAACGCCCGCGCCGGGCAGGTTTATGCCTCGAATGAGACTCAGTTCACATTGGCCCCCGCCCCCACCGGCCCCGTTGGCACCGGCTCGATTGCTGGTGTGAGTGGTTACGCGGTCATGAAGGGTTCCGCCAATTATGATCTGGCGATTGAATTTCTTGAATACCTGACCCGCCCTGACGTACAGGTGAAGTTGGCCAAGGGCACCGGTGGATTTATCCCGCCCGTGCAGGAAGCGATCGACTATCTGGGTGATGAAGCCATTGACGAGGTGATCAATAAGGCCGTTCTCGTGCTTGAGAATGGTGTGGTTTCCGGTGTTCCTGGTGGTAACTATCAGGATTGGGGAGCTGTCAAAGCCTGCTTCGATGATGTTTTTGAAGACACAATTCTGACTGGTGCTGATGTCACACAAGAACGTCTTGATGCGGCTCAGACCTGCGTTGACGATCTGCTCAATTAGAGACCCAAAGTAGTACGAACAAGCGAGTCGAGAGGGGAATGAATTCCCCTCTCGCTCTTCTCTCAACCTTCACCTGATGAAAGGGGTTTTGAATGGCTGCAACAAAACCAAAATCTCTCCGCAAAAAACTGGAAAAGGCTACCCCATATCTGCTCGTGCTCCCGGTTGTGGCTTACTATGCTATTTTTTGGCTGCGCCCAGTTATTGCAGTGGTCATTGGAAGTTTAACTGATGCAAATGGGGCTTTGACGCTCCACAATTTTGCGATGGTCTTAAATGATGAAAAATTCTGGCCTGCCTTTAACAATACTGCAATTATTGTTGTTGCTTCTGTGACCATTGAATTTATCGGGGCACTCTTTCTTGCACTGCTCATCAACCGGAAATTTTTTGGCTCCAGTATTTTTCTGTTTCTTACATTGATCCCGATGGCATTGCCCGCTGTGGCGACCGGTGCGATGTGGATTACCGGCTTCACCGCTCATGGATGGCTGAACAGTCTTCTGTATTATTTAGGGTTCTTGGCAGAAGGAGACAAAATCTATTGGCTTGGCGGGTTGGAGGCCAACACGTTCAAACTGCTTGTGTTGGTCATCCTTGTCGATGCATGGCAAGTGATCCCTTCAATGATGATCATTCTTTTGGCAGGGCTGCAAAATCTACCCGAAGAGACGAAAGAAGCTGGGTATGTTTTCGGCGGCAATTATATGACTGTTTTGCGCAAGATCACGATGCCCATGCTGCGGCCTACAATCCAGACCGCAGTTATTTTGCGGTTGATATCGGCTATCCAGATCTGGTTGATCATTGTGCTTCTGCTTGGATTTGGACGGCTGCCTGTCCTTGTTGAGCGTATCGTTTACTACCATGAAGAGGTGCCGGGTCTGGATATCAGTTATCAGATGTCTGCCGGATACACCATTATTGTTTCTGTGATTGTGTCTCTTACTGCGCTGGTATATTTGCGAGCATCAGGAGCGTTCAAGAAGGAGGAGGCCGCATGAACCGCAAAACGAAGAAAACGGTTTACAAGGCGGTTAAAGAGACTATTTTCTATCTCTTTGTGACCGGCCTGATCGGCGCTATGCTGTTGCCTGTGTATTTCATCATTTCCCTGTCGTTCCTCTCGACGCGTGAAGCATATCGTTATCCACTGCCGCTGGTGCCCGCACTGCAAACAAAATTTGAGATGACTCACGGCGAACGCGGTTATTTGCTCAGTGTCTATGACCGGGTTGAGAAAGATTATCAGACCGTGCTGGACACAAGTGAGCTGGAGAAGATGGAAGTTTACATCAAGTCGCAGTTGGGAACGAGTATCTCACAGGAAGAAATTCAGGCAGAGATGGACCGGCTTGATGATTCAGGTGAAGACAGCATCTTCTTTACAAAACCCCGTAATTTGCTCTACAACTATGATACGTTTTTTAAGGTGACGCGTGATGCCGTGCCAGCCTTGATCCGCAGCCTTGAAATTGCCGCACTTACCATCCTGATCTCTATTACGATTGGGGGACTGGCAGGATACGCTTTTGCCCGCTATATCTTCAAGGGAAAAGACGCACTCAAGTTCAGTGTGCTATTTGTGCGCATGTTTCCCGGTGTTGCGATTGCATTGCCGATGGTTATCATTCTGGCTAAGGCTAATCTTTACGATGAACCTTTGGGGCTGTCGCTGATCTACTCGGTTGGGGCAATTGGGCTGACGATCTGGATCACCGCCAGTATTTTCATGGGGATACCAGAGTCTCTTGAGCAAGCTGCCCAGGTTTTTGGCGCGACGAAGTTCCAGGCTTTTATGCGGATCACTTTTCCGCTGGCGTTGCCAGGTTTGGCTGCTTCAGCAATGTATACCTTTCTCGGTGCATGGAATGAAACCGTAGGGGCGATCATTCTCACGCAATTCAAACCAACTTTTTCTGTTGTTGTCTATCAGACCTTGTTGGGTGCATCAGGTCAGGTTAACCTCGCCGCTGCCGGCGGTATTGCGATGGCGCTTCCAGCCGTCTTCTTCACTTTCTTTATCCGTCGATACATCAACCAGATGTGGGGCGGAGTAACAGTATAAAGGATAAAACAATGGCAACTCTTGAAATTCTCAATGTTACAAAAAGATTTGGCCGAAAGGTTATTGCCGTTGACGACATCAGCCTTGAGGTGCACGATCAAGAATTCCTCGTTTTATTGGGACCCTCTGGGTGTGGCAAAACGACAACCATGCGGATGGTCGCTGGTCTGGAGGAAGTGACAGAGGGCACGATTTTGATCGATGGTGTTGATGTGACCGACCTCCCCCCGCGGAAGCGCAATATCAGCATGGTTTTTCAAAATTACGCGATTTGGCCACATATGACTGTGTTTGAAAATATTGCCTATGCATTGAGACTCAAACACATGGCGAAAAGCGAAATTGATCGCATTGTCCGGGAAGTAGCAGGCATGACGAACATTGGTGAGTATTTGGAGCGCCTGCCGGCACAACTCTCCGGTGGGCAGCAGCAGCGCGTCGCGGTTGCACGCGCAATCGCCGTTTCACCGAAAGTTTTTCTCATGGACGAGCCGCTTTCAAACCTGGATGCCAAGCTGCGCGTTTCTATGCGTACTGAGTTAAAAGCCATCCATGCCAGTGCCAAGGCGACCACAGTTTTTGTTACCCATGATCAGTCTGAAGCAATGAGTATTGCAGACAGGATCGTGATTATGCGGGATGGGAAGATTATCCAAACTGGTACGCCGGAAGAAGTGTATGAAAAGAGTGCTAATCTGTTCGTGGCTGACTTCATTGGTACTCCACCAACAAACTTCTTTGATGTGACATTACAGAAATCAAACGGCACGTTGCATCTCGTCAATCCACATTTTGATCTTTCTCTGGATGCAGCGAATACTGCACGATTGAATGGGTACAACAAAGAGCAGCTTGTTTTGGGTGTCCGGCCTGAGAATATTGTGCTCACCAGCGAGAAAGATTCAATTATGGGAATGACTGCCCTTGTTGTTGAACCACAAGGATCGCATCAGGTCATTGCTTTCAAGATGGATGAAAAGATGGTTAAAGTGGTGGCACCATCACAACCAAAACCGGATATGGGTTCAACAATCCATTTGAATTTCAGTCAGGGCACCTTACGTTTCTTTGACCCGGAGACTACGTTTGCCATTGGTGACTAATTAAAGAGGCAAAACCCTGGAAGAAAATTCTTAACCCTATTGCAAATGAATAGGTTATTGCAGAATTTATTTCTGCAGACAGGGTTTTGCCGTATTTTGGAACCTACGCAGCGAGCTGCGGAGTGTTCAGCAAAGTTGAATAAAAGACCCCGGTTGCAAGACTGGGGTCTAAAAATGAAAAACTATGCGTCACGAAATTCGTTGGACATCGAAGAAGATCCATCAGCGCCTATCGTTGGTAGAAAAATACGGTTACCGTCAACGTCGGCCTATTCCTGCTTTCCGTTATTTAAAGCTGGATAGTCCTTTGGATGTTCCTTCGATTGGTTGCGAGGTGGATGACCAGGCTTGGGAGGTGATTCAGCCTGACGACTATTGGGGGCTGCCTCGTATCAACTTCACTCTTCGCACCACGTTCAGCATTCAGGGTGATTGGTCTGGTGGGCCGATGGCCTTGTATATGCCGATAGGCATTTCAGGTGATTTTTCCCACCCTGAAGCTTTGGCTTACATCGATGGACAACCGTATGCTTCGGTGGATCGACATCATCAGGAGATCATCCTGCCGGAAAAGTGGTGTGATGGCAAGATGCATGTTTTGGCATTACACGGTTGGACGGGTATTGGCGGTTCAACCGTTGGCGACCCAACCAAAAAGCTCCAGATGAAAATCTGCGAAGTGGTACTGATTGACCAGCCCACACGGGATTTTGTTGCCCTTGCAAGGGTCGCACTTGGGATTGCCGATCATCTTGATGAAAATGACCCTGCCCACCATCATCTTTATACCGCGCTGGATGAAGCCTTCAAAGTTCTTGATCTTCGTATTCCCATTGGCGGTTTGTTTTATAACAGCATTTCATCAGCATATCAAATTTTGCAGGAGGGCATTGAATGCTCCGGGCATCCGCTCAATGTAGATATCACAGCGGTCGGTCATGCGCATATCGATGTAGCCTGGCTTTGGACCCTGGCGCAATCCCGCAGGAAAGCCGAGCGCAGTTTTCACAATGTCATCCGCTTGATGGACGCATACTCCGCTTTCCATTTTGTGCAAAGCCAACCCCAACTTTATGAATTCATCCGCGAAGATCAGCCGCAGCTATTTGCTGAAATCCAGAAATATGTTGTTGCGAAACAATGGGAGCCGATTGGGGGGATGTGGGTCGAAGCGGACTGCAATATCTCCGGTGGAGAGTCACTGGCCCGACAATTCCTGCTTGGCAGGAATTATTTCCGTGAGCATTTTGGAAAAGATGCTGAGTCTCCTGTGCTTTGGCTGCCCGATGTTTTTGGTTATGCCTGGAATTTGCCCCAATTAATTCGGGAAGCGGGGTTGGAATATTTCTTCACGATCAAGATTGGCTGGAGCCAATACAATCGTTTTCCTTACGATTCTTTCTGGTGGCAGGGTTTGGATGGGACGCGCGTTCTGACGCATTTCAGCACGACCAAGAAGGCAGAAAGTATATTCGCTGCGACATACAACTCTGATGCAACACCAGATCAAACGCTGGGGACGTGGAACAATTTCCAGCAAGAGGATTATGGTTCTCCCGGCGTTACACCGCCGCTGCTCATGTCTTACGGATGGGGGGATGGCGGCGGTGGGCCATCGCGTGAAATGCTGGAGAATATTCAATTAATGGGAAATTTCCCATCCACGCCGCATATTCACACCGGGCGCGTAGACGAATTCTTCCAGAAATTGGAAAGCGAGGTCGGCGATAACCTTCCAGTTTGGAATGGTGAGCTGTATCTTGAGTATCATCGCGGAACATACACAACCCAATCCGGTAATAAACGCGCCAACCGGAAGAGTGAATTTTTACTGCACGATGCAGAGTTTTTGGCGGCTTATGCCAGTCATATTGACTCTGAGTACGAGTATCCTCATGCAGCGTTTAACAGAGCATGGCAACTGGTTTGTCTCAATCAGTTCCATGATATCATCCCGGGGTCTTCGATTAAAGCCGTGTATGAAGAATCACTTAGCCAATACGAGCAAGTGAGAAAAATGGTCACAGATATCCGTGACCAGGCATTGAAAGCGATT
Source organism: Anaerolineaceae bacterium (assembly GCA_021107195.1). GTDB lineage: Bacteria > Chloroflexota > Anaerolineae > Anaerolineales > Anaerolineaceae > SMBSF63. The sequence continues at coordinate 9,011 of JAIOTF010000440.1, forward strand.
GCAAAAACCTGGAGTGCAAATTGTTTACTGGTTAATCCGACATCTGTTGAGCGAAACGAGCCTGTTGAAATTGGCAATGGACTTGTATCAAGTGGCACGCTGACGCCTTATTCTGTTACGGCCCCAGTTTTTACAAGCGAGGAAAAGCCTCAATCTCATATGCTTGTTTGCGAACCACAGCGTATGGAGAATGACTTCCTGCGGGTTGAATTGAATAAAGCGGGTGACATCACCAGTATTTATGATAAAGCCGCTGAACGAGAAGTATTACCTGAGGGTGCGATTGCCAACCAGTTCCAGGCTTTTGAAGATATGCCCCTCAGTTGGGACGCCTGGGATATTGATATTTTCTATGATGACAAGATGTGGCTGCCAGAACAAGCGGCGTCCGTTACTGTGATTGAAGCAGGGGCTTTGCGCGTTGCGCTTGAGATCAAACGCCGCATCCTGAATAGCAATTATATCCAACGCATATCGTTGCGGCATAACAGTCCCCGACTTGATTTTGAGACGACGATTCATTGGAAAGAGCGTAAGATCCTTTTGAAGGCCGCTTTCCCGGTGAATGTATTGTCGCCGACGGCGACGTATGAAATTCAATGGGGCAATGTTGAACGACCGACGCATCGCAACACGAGTTGGGATTGGGCACGCTTTGAAACGGCTGCCCAAAAATGGGTGGATTTGAGCGAAGGCGATTATGGGGTCAGTTTGCTCAATGATTGTAAATATGGTCATGATATTCACGAGAATATTCTGCGTTTGACCTTGCTGCGCGGCACGACAGCTCCCGATCCGGATGCAGATTTAGGGGAGCACCACTTCACTTATAGTCTGTTCCCGCATTCCGGAAGCTGGGATGAACATACCATAGCTGAGGCGTATGCGCTTAATGATCCGATCATTGTTCATCAGGAGAATACAACAATAGCAGAATCCAGTTTATCTGTGCGCGGGGGGGCGTCTTTTGTTGCCGCAAACCAGCCGAATATCGTTATCGAAACCGTTAAGAAAGCAGAAGATGGGAAGGGTTTCATCATTCGTCTTTATGAAAGTCAGCGTAAACGAGGAAGGTTTACTTTGACGACCAATTTTCCGCTCGCGGAAGCCTGGCGGGCAAATATCCTGGAAGAAAACCAACAACGCTTGAAAACCGAGATGCAGTGCGTATTTTGTAATATCAAACCTTACCAAATTTTGACCCTGCGCTTGGTACCAAGAGGCTGATAGATGCGTATTTGTTTTATTGAAGATACCCTTCTCCACGGCGGGACGCAAATCTGGGTTACGGAAGCGATCCGCTATTGTTTGGAGCATAGCGAGGATGTTACCCTCCTCGCACCAGAAAACAGTTGGGTTGCTGAACAGGTTTGCAAATCCAGGGCTCGGATTGTTTCCTATGATTGGGAGAATATAGTGCGGCAGGCCCCTGATTATAAAAAAATATGGACGGATGCGCTGAAAGAAAGTGATATCGCGCTTTGCACGGTGCATCCTCCAAGGGGCGGATTTCATTGCGTTGTATTTGCTGCAGAGTGTATTCAGGATGGTGATCTAAAAACACATCTGATTGCCAAAACAGGGACGATTGTCCCGGAGTATAAACGTGAGTTCTATCAAGCGAACGAGGAAATTCGTTCTTCGGTGATTGCGATAGCGGAATTTACGAAGCGCTATTTGATTGAACATTACAGAATCCCGGCAGAAAAAGTTGAGCTGATTTATCAGGGTGTAGATGTCAACCGTTTTCAATCATCGTTGGAGATGCGGGCTGAAGCGAAAAAACGGTATCCGCTGCCGGACAGAACCGAACTCGTTATTGGGTGTGTAGGCTCGTTTGAGGAACGAAAAGGCCAGGTCGTATTGCTTGAGGCTGTAGCACAACTTGCAAAAGACGATCTTCGAAGTATTCACCTGATGCTCGTTGGCAATGGCCCCGATGAAGATTACTTGAGGTCGCTGGTTAAAAAGATGAACCTGGAACAAAAGGTCAGTTTCTTTCCGTTTACCCATCAGCCAGCTTATGTTTTTGAGCGCGTGGATATCACTGTACTACCAAGCATTGCCAAGGAGGGACTACCGAACGTTTTGCTCGAATCAATGTCAATGGGAACCCCCGTTATTGCCTCGGATTTTGGCGGGATTCCGGAGGTTGTCATTGACGGGAAAACTGGGGTACTGGTCACGCCCGGTGATAGCAGGCAGTTGGCGGATGCGATTCTGGATCTTTGGCGGAGACCAGCTTTCTGTCATGAGATGGGCCAAGATGCAGTTCGTTTTGTGCAATCCGATTTTGACAAAAACCGGCAATTTGCCCGTTTTTTAGATTTCTTTACCAAGGTGAAATCAACGATATGATCAAATTGAAAAGAGTGTCTGACCAACCAGTCCTGGCTCCCAGGGAAGAAAACCCTTGGGAAGCAGCGGCGGTGTTTAACTGTGCTGCCATCTATGAGGATGGAAAAGTACATTTAATTTACCGCGCAACTGATATTACGTCGAATGGCAGTCAAGGAAAATATATCAATAGTTTTGGGTATGCTGTCAGCGCAGATGGCGTGAATTTTAACCGTCTGGAGCATCCCATTTTTACGAATGACATTCCACAAGAAGCACGCGGCCCTGAAGACCCGCGTATTGTCAAAATAGACGATGTTTTTTATATGATGTACACAGGTTACGGCGGCCGTTTCGATGGAGACTATCGTATCAGTCTGGCAACATCCAGAAATCTTGTTGATTGGAAGCGGCAGGGTGTGATGCTGGATGAAGCGAACAAGGACGCCTCTCTTTTTCCGGAGAAGATCAACGGCAAGTATGTGATGTTTCATCGCCGTCCGCCGAACATCTGGTTGGCCAGTTCGGGCGACTTGGTGCATTGGGACGATCACCGATGTGTTATGGAAGCTCTTCCTGATTCGGACTGGGAGAACGAGAAAATCGGCATCGGCGGTCCGCCGATCAAAACAGACGAAGGATGGCTGCTGATCTACCACGGTGTGAGCAAAGACAAGTGCTACCGCCTGGGAATCGCTTTACTCGATCTTGCTGACCCAGCGAAGGTGATCAAGCGGCAAGCAGAACCGATCCTGGAACCAGAACTGGATTGGGAAATCAATGGTTATGTGCCGAATGTTGTCTTTAGTTGTGGACAAGTAATTATCGGCGACGAGCTTTTCGTTTATTATGGTGGCGCAGATACTGCTATTGGCGTCGCAAAAATTCAGATGAAGGATATTACCTTTTAGGTTGAGATGATGATGAAAAACAAAGCAAAAAACATTGGGATTTTCCATTATCAGGTTGGTCACACTGACGGTGTTTCCCTGGAACTTGAAAAATGGCAGCGCGGTTTTGAAGAAATGGGGCATCGGGTTCATCTTTGCGCGGGCGATCTTGGCTCAGCAGAGGGGACACTGATTAAGGAAATGTATCATCATATTCCGGAAATTGAGATTTTGAATTACAACACTTTTAATAAATTGCGCGACTTTGATGCCGAAGGGTATAAAGCTGAACTTGAGCGCTGGGTCAGCCTTCTTGAAAAACGTTTTCGGGAATTCATGATAGAGAAAGAGATTGATTTCATCGTTCCGCAAAATGTGTGGTGTGTGGCGGCGAATCCTGCGGTTGGCATTGCGCTGGAAAACGTCCGCCGGGAATTTGACATTCCAGCATTGGCACACAACCATGATTTTTTCTGGGAGCGACAAGATGGGGTGGCATTGACCTGTGCTGCAGCGATTGAGTTGGCGCAGAAGTATCTGCCCCCGCGTGACCCGAAGATCAAACACGCGGTCATTAACAGTCTGGCGCAAAAAGAATTGTGGGCACGCAAAGGGATTGCTTCTACTGTTGTGCCGAATATCTTCGATTTTGAATCGCCGCCATGGAAAAAGGATGACTATAATGCAGATTTCCGTGAACGGATCGGGTTGAAAGAAAATGATATTTTGCTTTTACAGGCAACCCGCGTGGTGCCGCGTAAAGGTATTGAATTGGCGATTGATTTCGTCAAGGCGCTCGATACACCTGAACGGCGTGCCATACTGAAGGCCAGTGGATTGTTTGATGGGCGTTCTTTTGAAGATGACAGCCGTATTGTCCTGGTTCTGGCGGGATATGCGCGCGACGACTTGACTGGCTCATACCTGCAAGCCTTGAAAGATAAAGCCATACGAGATGGTGTAGATATGATTTACATTGGGGATATGATAACGCATGAGCGTCAGATGAAGAATGGTGAGAAAACTTTCTCGTTATGGGATACTTACGTTTTTGCTGATTTTGTTACCTACCCCAGTTTATGGGAAGGCTGGGGCAATCAGTTCCTGGAAGCGTTGCGCGCTCGTTTGCCAGTTATGTTATTTGAATACTTTGTCTATCATGCTGATATTGGAACAAAAGACTTTAAGGTTGTTTCGTTGGGAGCAGAAATAAAGGGTCGGGACCAGGCTGGATTGGTGCAGGTTTCAAATGAGGTTATCGAGCGAGCTGCTGATGAAGCGGTTGTTCTTTTGACAGACTCGCAGGCACGCCAGACTGTTGTTGAGCATAATTTTAAGTTGGGCCAGGAGTATTACTCGATGGATGCACTGCGAGATTATCTTGGTAAATTAATGAATGATTGAGGGATTTGTGAAGCCACTTGAAAAGAAATTATTTGAACATTTGGCTTTTCTTTACGGAGAAGAAAAAGCCGATAGCATAATAAACCGTTTCCTGGATTTGATACATGCGTTCCAGGCACAGCATGAAACGTTAGCGAAACCGCTGTCCAGTGAAAAGATCAGCGAAAAGGATGCGATTCTTATTACCTACGGTGATATGGTGCAGCAACAGGGGGAAGCGCCGCTGAAAACACTTTCTGCCTTCCTGCAAAAATACCTGGACGACAAAATCAGCACGGTGCATATTTTGCCCTTTTACCCCTACTCATCGGATGATGGTTTTGCCGTTATAGATTACCGACGCGTTAACGCCAATCTTGGAACGTGGGAAGATGTTGCCACTTTAGGTGAAAATTTCCGCCTGATGTTTGACGCTGTGGTCAATCACATCTCGTCACAAAGTGCAGCTTTTCAGGGTTTCCTTAAAGGCGAGCCGAAGTATCAGGAATATTTCACTGTGGTGGATCCAGAGACCGATTTGTCGCGCGTTTTTCGTCCCAGGGCAAAGCCATTATTGACGCCTTTTCAAACTGCAACTGGCGAGAAATACGTTTGGACAACCTTTAGCGCAGATCAAATTGATCTGAATTTTGCTAATCCGGATGTTCTCCTGGAGGTGATTGATATTCTGCTGTTTTATGCAGCGCACGGTGCAGAATTTGTTCGCCTCGATGCAGTAACGTTTGTATGGAAAGAGATTGGCACAACCTGTATCAATTTGCCGCGCACACATCGGATTGTTCAACTCATGCGTACAGTTCTGGACATGGCAGCACCCAACGTTGCGCTTATCACAGAAACCAATGTGCCGCACGAGGATAACATCGCCTATTTTGGCGATGGGATAAATGAAGCTCAAATGGTGTATAATTTTGCGCTGCCGCTCTTAACGCTGCATGCCTTTCTTCACGCTGATGTTCGTACGTTATCTGAGTGGGCAGCAACTCTTGATTTGCCTTCTGATCAGGTAACATTCTTTAACTTTTTGGCCGGACATGATGGGATTGGCATGCTGCCGGTAAAGAACATTCTCTCTCTTGAGGACCTTAGCGATCTTGCTGCACACACCAAGGCGCTTGGTGGTTATGTTTCTTATAAGAGCAATGAGGATGGGTCTCAAAGTCCTTATGAGTTGAATATTAATTATCTGGATGCTCTCAGTGATCCGGGCGATTTCAAGAAATGCATAGATCCAGTAGATGAATTGAATGATAACTATCCTGACACATTAAGAAATTCTGATCCACCAATGAAAAAAACCGAGTTGAGAGCAAAAAGATTTTTGGCATCCCAGGCCATCATGTTGGCTTTACGGGGAGTACCAGGCATATACTTCCATAGCTTGTTTGGTTCCCGAAATTGGACTGAGGGTGTGCAGGAGACTGGCCGGCATCGTACGATAAACCGTGAAAAAGTGCAGCGCGCCCAAATCGAGGCAGAACTCAACGATCCGGATTCGATTCGGCACCATATTTTCCTGGGGTACAAAGAACTCCTGAAGGCACGGATGAGTAATCCTGCTTTCCATCCCTATGGAGCGCAGGAAGTTTTGTCTGTTCAGCGGTCTGTTTTTGCGTTGTTGCGCACTTCTCTTGATGGAAAAACACAATCAATTTGCCTGCATAATGTCTCCAGTCAAAGTCTGGATGTCAACATTGATCTTAAATCACTGCCTTTGGGGGATGTCATTTCGCTTACCGACATTATCAGTCAAAAAGAATTCGCTGTCAGTGAAAATCAATTAAGGATTCGAATTGCACCGTATGAAGTCCTCTGGCTATCCAAATAGGAGCAGAGACTCATTCAGCCTGATGTGGGTGGTCATCCCGACGTATTGGGGGAAAACTGATGCGGGAGTTTATGATCACCCTACGCCATTGGGCGGGGAAAGCACGCTCCCGAAATTACTGGACAGTTTGCTGCAACAGGAGTGTTTGGCAGATTTTTCAGTGCTAATTCTGGTCTCCGCGACCTCGTCAGAGCATGAGGGCGAGGTCACCGCGCTTGTACGTGAATTACTTACTCGGTATGACAAAAAACTGAACCTGTTCCTGGCGGATGTTGAATCGTCTCGAGCGTTGGACCAGGAATTAACTTCTCATGGTTTGGAGTTAGGCATTGCATCCATGCGAGGCTATGCGGCCGTACGTAATATGCAATTATTGATCCCGATGATGATGGGGGCAGAAATGATTATTGCGGTGGATGATGATGAAGTTCTTCCCAGGAACTATCTGAGACAGGCCAGAAAATGGATTGGGAAGATTCATAATGGGCAGCGGGTGACGGGTATCGGCGGACCTTACCTGGATGCTTCTGGAAATCCTTATATAGCTCAAGCTGAGAAAGTAAGCAATCGTTTGATTGACAAATCTGTTTTTATGAACCAGACGATGCATCAGCTTATGGCGGGTCCCGATGAGCTGACCAAAACACCGATGGTTTTTGGGGGCAACATGGTCTTTCATCGGGATCTGTTTACACAGGTTGGGTTTGATCCCGCTATAACGCGTGGCGAGGATATTGACTATTTGATCAACGCCCGTATCGCCGGACATTCTTTTTACTTCGATCCCGAATTAACCATTACTCACCTCCCCCCGCGGCATTTTGAATCTCCTCAATATGCGAAAATGCGGCAGGATGTGATCCGCTTTATTTATGAGCGCGAGAAAATGCGACTGCATCATTTGCCTGCTACCGATTTTGCCCCCTATCCCGGGTATTTGTTGGGCGATAATTTTGACGCAGTTGCACTTGATGCCCTGCATATTTTTGCCACATCAGAGATGATGGCCAAGTTTGACACACCTAAGGAGATCCTTCTTTTTGCACAGGGGCATGCGAGAGAGCTTGCGCCACAGTATAAAATATTTGCAGAGCACTGGCAGAAGGCGGTTGAGGTTTTGGAGTCGCAAGTAGCGAGGGATGCACTGCGTCAGTTGATAGTAATATAAATTGTTGTAAGGAGATATACCCTTCGGACCTCTACTCCCGGCAAACTTGTAACTGAAACTGAGGATCGGCTATTGGGAATTTGGCCCCCATAGTTTTTTGTCTGATAAGCTTCCATTTCCACGAAATACCAGTGATCATGTTGTGTTTGTGGTTTGCCGGCATCTTGAAAACGATTGGCTGCCATCTTTTTGGGGGCGGAGAGCAAGATCATATTTAACACAATGCAAAAAGCCGCATTTGACGCAGAGCGGTGTATACTTGCAAAATGCCTACTCCTGCCTTCATTCTCAAAAACACCTTTGGCTACGATACCTTCCGTCTCTTGCAGCGAGAAGTGATCGAAAATGTACTTGCTGGTCGGGATACACTTGCTATCATGCCTACAGGGGGTGGTAAATCACTGTGCTACCAAATTCCCGCTTTAATACTTGATGGTCTGACGGTTGTTGTTTCGCCATTGATTGCGCTAATGAAAGATCAGGTTGAGCAATTGCGCGCCAACGGTGTACCGGCGGTTGTTCTCAATAGCTCACTTTCTTCAAGTGAATATCGAAAAAACATGGACCTGGTGAGAAATGGTGCTGCTAAACTTCTTTATGTTGCTCCCGAAACGCTGCTCACTGGGCGTATCTTTTCGCTTCTTTCTCAGATCAACCTTGCTTTATTAACAATAGACGAAGCACACTGTATTTCAGAATGGGGGCACGACTTCCGTCCTGAATACCGTCAACTTCTGAACGTGCGCCAGCGGTATCCTGATGCAACTTGCCTGGCGTTAACCGCTACCGCCACGCCGCGCGTCCGCACTGATATAAAATTCAGTCTGGAATTTTCGCAGTCAAATGAATTTGTTGCCAGCTTCAACAGAGAAAATTTATTTATTGAAGTTATGCCGAAACATGATGGCATAGGCCAGACCATCCGCTTTTTGGAGGGTTTCAAGGATCAATCCGGCATTATTTATTGCTTCTCCCGCCGCCAGGTAGATGAACTTGCTGCATATCTTGCGGTAAAAGGATTCTCTGCCCGTCCTTATCATGCAGGGTTGGAAGATGCTGAGCGGAAAGCCAACCAGGAAGCATTTATTCGGGACGACACCCAGATCATTGTCGCAACAATCGCCTTTGGGATGGGGATCAACAAGCCCAATGTGCGTTTTGTTATTCACTATGATTTACCCAAGAGCATTGAGGGATATTATCAGGAGATTGGCCGCGCCGGGCGCGACGGTTTGCCTGCGCACTGTCTGTTGCTCTATAGCTATTCAGATGTAGCTAAATTGCGTTACTTCATTTCCCAAAAAGAAGGTGATGAGCGGCGTGTTGCTTCCCAGCATCTGGATGCTATTGTGCGCTATGCCGAAGACGAGATCAATTGTCGCCGCAAACCGCTCCTGGCCTATTTTGGCGAGACTTACGCTGTCGAAAATTGTAAAAATTGCGATAACTGTACAACTGCTCCGGCAGCGTTGACTGACATTACCATTTCGGCGCAGAAATTTCTTTCTTGCGTCAAGCGGACGGGGGAACGATTTGGCGCAGGACACATTACTGCTGTGTTACGCGGCTCAAAGAATAAGAGAGTGCTGCGTTTTGGACACGACAGGTTGTCTACGTATGGCATTGGAGAAGAACTCACACAAAAGCAGTGGATGCATCTTTCCAGACAATTGGTACAGATGGGCTACCTGCATCAGAATGGTGAATACCGCACGCTGAGTCTGACGGAAAAAGCGTTGGAAGCACTCCGTAATCGCACATTGATTATGGGACAGATCATGGAGGGAGAGTCTCATTCTGGCAGGGTTGGCAAACGTCAGGTTGAAATGGCATATAATCATGGTTTATTTGCGCTGCTTCGTGAGAAGCGCAAAAGCCTTGCTGACGTTGTCAACGTGCCTCCATATGTGATCTTTCCGGACAGAACGTTGATTGAGATGAGCGCGTATTATCCGCAATCCTCTGATAGCCTGCTTAAAATAAGTGGTGTAGGGCAGGTGAAGCTTAATCGATATGGTGAAGTATTCTTGGACGTGATCAAAGCTTACTGTGAAGAAAAAGGTTTTCAGGAAAAGCATAAGGAATCCCGCCGTGAGAAAGGCGATTCGAAGCGGCGTTATATGATCGTCGGCGAAATGTACAATGCCGGGGAGAGTATCCAAAACCTGAAGGAACGATATCAAGTTGGAACAGGTACGATCGTTTCTCATCTGACGAGATTTGCTGCAGCAGGGAATTCGCTGCGAAATGGTGATGATTTACAGCCGCTGATCTCTATTTCCGCTGACCAGCAGAAAGCTGCCGTACAGGCGTTTGAAGAGCTCGGCACGGATTATCTTAAGCCGGTTTTTGAAAAGTTGAATGCTGAGATCTGCTACGATGATTTGAAAATCATCCGATTGATTGCATTGAGCCAACAGTAATAGCCATTCTCATGCATTCTGTAACTGGGAGTTTTATTTCAGTTGCAGTTCCTAAAAATTTTGGCATTCAGATAAGACGCAGTTACCTGAAGCTGCCTTCCTGTTCAAATCTACTTTTCTATGTTGATCAGGATAAAACCATTTCTTTTATGGATTCCAAAAGGTTCTTGCCGAAAGGAGTGATTTGGATCGTGGATAGTTCCTGGTATTGCTCACCGAGAGACTTGTGTGGTTGATATTCAGCTTGTAAGATACCAAAATCAAGTTGGGGGTTGACCACCGTCCATTTCATCATACTTCGCAAAA
>JAIOTF010000164.1 GCA_021107195.1 Anaerolineaceae bacterium
CCCAGAAGTGTTCCTGGTTTGCTGCCGCGTACGGCTGCATCAATTTAAAAACACTTTCAGGTCCGTTGATGTGGGTCACGTTTTCCTTGAAAACGCTGCGGGACAGATTGAATACTGCCTGTAACTTCTCAGCAGTTCTTTGGCCAACAGCAGCAGCCAATTCTGCAAGATCAGCATTGATAATCAACTGCATGCCGGGAAATGCCGAGAACAATTTGCGTGCATTCGTCGGGCCGATGATGCCAGCCAACAATTTTTGCTCTTCTGCGTAAGGGCAGAAGACTTCCTGTACCTGGTACTGTGGTTCTTGCACCGCGTCAGGATAGTCAAAGAAGCTCAATTGCTTCTCCATGTTTACCTCCAATTGAAATTGTTGATTTGTCGAATTTTCCCCTGACAGCTGCCGGCAAGTGATTGCCTGCATGTGTCAACCGGTTATTCGTATAGTCATAAACCTTCTTTTTCACATTGGGAAAAGTGTTGAGAGGGCTATATGCCCTCTCAAGGTAAATCAATCATTCAGGCCGAGATACGAGCCAAGGACACAGACCACATCACACCCGTCTGGTTTCAGATCGAAAGTTTCTGCTTTCTGAGTGTTGTCCACGATATCGACATTTGCCTCTGGGGCGGGGGGCTGCTCACGCTGCTCGCCCTGCGGGTTTGCATTGCAAGCTGCGACAGCCAACAGCACCACGATGATGAGAAAGATTGCACTGATTGTTTTGAAATTCATGATGTTTCCTCCAATTGAAATTACTTTGTTGAGACAGGGGTTGTAACTTCTGGCCCCGTTCTCAGTTCGGTTAGCACGTAGGTGTCTGCCACCCTGCAATATTCCTCTGCAGGAATGTCTACTCCGTGCATATTCGGCACGTAGACAAACAGGGTGGTAAAATCTGCACCCTCATAGGGGATGAATACTTCTCCCCCAAATTCACACGGACTGCATGCCCCAACGTATTGATTCCCGTCAGTGCCTTCCATGGGGTGCATGGTGCAGTCGTCTTCAAGAAGATTTACCTTCATTGGCTTGTCTCCAATCTCCCAACCAACCCATTCGTCCGGATTGAGCTTGTGAGCTGCGAATACCTGCACCATGTAACCGGAGTGCATATTCATCGCGGGCGGTTTAAAAGCCTCCTTTTTGGGAGATGAATTTACTGGTTTTGGCATACAACTCACCAATACCCATCCCAAAATAGCAAGAAACAAAAAGCGTTTCTGCATGTTTTCCTCCATTGAAAACTTCGCATAGTATTACGCCGGCACAGGAACAAGAGCAGTTACTTCGTGAGGAAGCGCGTGCTCTGTTTGTTTGCCGCTCGTGCAAATTCCGCTGCCCGGTTGATGGGCAAAGGGATAAGCAAAGCAATGACATGCCGGTTTCTTTTGTCTTCCCAGGCTTTGCCAGTAATGGCCTTTATCAGCCAGGCATTGCCAGCCGTTGCCTCGTACCGGAGAGTTCCGGCGAGGATCAGGCTGCACCGCTGCACCGCAGACCGGGCATTGGCGGGGGAGAACGGCATAAAAGCCGTCAGGGGGATTGGGCGCAGGTTCGCCGCCGCTTTTGAGATATGTCTGCACAAGCACAACAGACTTACATCTCTCGCTAGCAGAGCAACTGCAAACATCCCCGATTACATAGTGATGCCGGATTTTTGCACCAGGCCCAAAATCAACCCGGTAGAAAAAGCCCGTTATCGTGATGATCTCTCCCCAGTTGTCTTCGGGGAGAGTGAATGCTTTCATGGATTTCCTCCAATTGAAATGATGGTTGCGAGAAAAAAAACATCTCCCGCTCCACAGGATCTACCGCAGTAGATCGCATGGAGAGAAAGATGTTTGAAAAAGTGATGCTGAGGGGCGTTGTGCGCCCCCCAGCAGTTAGAGCAGTCGATTAATCGGGAATTGCTTCCAGTTCTTCCAATTCTTCGGCTTCTTCAATGGCTTCTTCCTCTGCGCCGTCTGCATCACCGGCGCTGTCAAAATCGTGGTACACAAAACCGTTATTGTTGAGGAATAATCCCCAATTCAAACGACCTTTGTATTCATCGCAGGAAAGACCGCCAGAGACATCGATGTATTCGCCCTGTGCCAGGTCAGCAACGCTGTAAACGAAATCTTCGTTGCCGTTGTGGGTGAAGGCTTTCAGGGTCAGCCACAGGGACGGGCGGTATTGGCCGTCCTCATCCTTGCCCATGGACAGGCTTGCCCGGACAGACGCCCAGGGATTACCAGTCTTGGATGACAGGCGGGATTCGCCGTCTTTGCCGACCCGAAGGGTCAATTTGCAAAAAGCCTTTGCGCGTTCGTCTTCGGATGCTGCTTCGACGTAATTTGCAATAACCTTGAGCTGGCTGTGTTTGTTGCCATTACCATCTTCCCACTCAGCGTAGGAGAGATTGCCGACGAGCTTGACCTTGCCGGGCTTGAGGTGCTTTTTGGCACCGTTGAAGACAAGCACATCAATGACAGGGTAATACTCCTGTCCATCTTCGCCTGTGTAGGTAAGACCCAGCAGGGTGGCTTTGCCAACTTTGTACTTCTTGCCGTTTCTGGCCTCTTTGACCTCGATATCCGACACTTCTGCGGTCAAGACCGCGAAATTATTGAAACCGTTACTGTTTTTAGACATGATTTTCCTCCAATTGAAAATCTTTGATCAACTCCCGTCCCGCCTGGGACAGGGTTGCATTCATTCCCTCGCCTGTTTCAATCAAACCGTTATCCTGCAGCTCGTGGAGCAGCTCGATCGGTTCAATCTCTGCAGTAGTGATGCACGAGGGTTGCAGCTCATAGAGCAGTTGGCATGCCTGAATACTCAGGCCGGTTGCTTCGCTCATTACGGCTGTGTTTACCTTGAAGATTGTCAGGTTCATCCTATTTCCTCAATCGGGCACCGCCTCGTTGACGGCAATCTGCTCGTCAAGAGCAGCTTGCCCGACTTTCCCGCCGTGTTCCAGCTCACACTGGTAGCGAACGGGACAATAATCGCATTTCCACAAGTCTTCGGGATCAGTCAGGACACCCGGTGTTTCATCACTCAGGTGAGGCTTGATTTTGTGGCTTACCAGACCAATCCGTTCCTTTGGGGACCAGATTGGCACAGGAATGCGTTTAATTCCGCTCATATCGAGATAGCAGATTTCACCGGCGACAACCGGCATGCTTTTCTCTATCCGTTTTTCGCCCATGCGCCGGTTGATGATGTCGATCAGCAAACGTTGATTTCTTGTGATCAACTGGGCATACATCTGTATTTGTTCGACATGAGAGTCTCGTGCCTGTGCAGGCATTTCATCTACCGTCACGTGCTCATCATCATTAGGGTGTTTCACCTTGCAATGCGGGCATTTCACGGTATTGCCGCGGATGCGAAATGGCACATTGTAGATGATTGCGCCTGTCTCGTTGCAGGTATACCGGAATGTGCGCTTGGGGATTTCCCTGATCGTTTTGTAATCCTGGATCAACCAACCACCCAGGTCGTGCCGGTAAGTGATCAAATCCGGACACCCGGAAAGACCTACCGTTTTCCCCAACATTTTGAAAAACCAGTGCAGCCGCATTTCTGCAATTGCGAGCGGGCCTTCTTTCACATAGGCTTCTGCCATGGCGTGAAAAGCCGTTCCCCGGAAAGCGTAGTACATATCAGACGGGGTCGAACCCCAATCGCAGATACGTTCATACTGGACCTTGCGAGGGCAATTGAGCGCCTCTGTTACTGATAAGGCCAGGTCAATTTTCCCGGATCTGCCCGACTTCCTGAAATGCTTTTTGGCCTCTTCTGATGCAAAGCCAGACGGCCGCTGGTTGTTGATGATCCCTGCGATAATTGCTGGAGTGAATTCACACCCCGGCAGGCTTCCGTTTCTTGCACAAGCAAGGCAAGTTTGCGGGTCTGCCTTTTCACCGGAGACCTCACAAATAAAATATGCTAACGGCATATTATTTTCCTCCTGTTTGAATTTCTTTCTTCCGTTAATCCCCCCTCCAGCGGCCAGAAATAATTTTCTGAACACTGGAGAAGGGGAGAGGCTTGCGCCTCTCCAAAAAGAGTTGAAGTTATGCCTCCGTCATTGCAGCACTGGCTTTTTCGGCCAGCTCCTGCATTTCTGAAATCCGATCAGCAGTTGTTTCCATAGGCATCAGGATAACGGTGTACCCTGCTGCTTCCGGTGAAGTGATCCGGATCGGTTGTGTTTCTGAATTCGCTTTTACAATCACCTTTTTTGCTCCCGAAAGAGCTTTGAGGGATTGCAAAACAAAAATACCGTTGACAGTGAAAAAGGTCTTGGCGACCACGTCGCTGGTTAAAACAGATTGGCTTTTTGAGCCGCTCTGATTCTTTCCAACCACAATCACCGATTTATTGTCTGCAGCCAGCGAGATGGCATTGGATAATGCCGAACCGCTTTCTCTGGCTACGACCAACGCCTGCCGGACCGAACGCTCCAGTTCAGCATAGTTCATAGAAAGGGTGTATTTGAACGATGGCGGGAGAATAGCCGACCAGTTGGGGTAGTTTGCTTCAATCAACTGGAACGCCGTCAGCGTGTCCTCATTGAAAGCAATCATTTTCCCCTGGGCAACCAACAGGTGTACCGGCTGCTTTTCGTCCATAACAGCAGATGATTTTGCCAGGGACTTGGCCGGTACCAAAGCGGATTTTTGCAAAGCAGTCTCCACATCAAACTGCTGCACAGCGATACGGAAACCATCTGTGCAAACCGCATTGAGTTTGCCTTCGTCATATTCCAGCAGTACGCCGGTAAGGGCAGGTCTGGACGTATCATCATTAGCCGCATAAGCCACTTTGCTGCCGATAGACTTCCAGTCTCCGCCCGGCAATTCTGCCTCTCCGTGATCTGGCATCGGGGGCAACGGGGGGAACTCCCGTGGGTCAAGGCACTTGATCGTGCTTTTGGAAGTTCCCGTGATGAATTTGACCTCATAAGTAACCGGGTCGATTTCCATCTGAATATCACCCTCCGGGGCCAACGCCACCAGATCGTTGATCAATTTGCCCGGAATAGCAATGGCTTCATTTCCAAATGCCATAGCAGACATTGGAATCCACTTCCGGATCGTCATTTCCAGGTCGGTAGCCGAAAGGCGCAAGCGCTGGTCTTCTACCGCAAACAATACACATTCAACAATCGGAAGGGTTGAAACTTTCCCAATTGCTTTCATCACATCGGCCAAAGCCGATTTCAGTACGGATTTGTTCACCGTAATCATTGAATCGTTACCTCCTCGAATTCGTGATCGAATTCGGCTGCTAGTCCCGCAAGCATCTCAGGTTGGGGTTCCAACCCAAACTTGCGGTCTTCTTCCTCTGCTGCAGCAAGAATTTCGTTGATTCCGTCTGCTGTGGCAATCATTACTGGTTTGCCCCATATCCTAATAACCATGGTGCGCTCCTTTTAGTCCGGAATAGTCTCCAGCAGTTCAGCGGGAGCTTCTTCCTCAATAGTTGTTTCAACATCACCATCTGCCAACAGGTCTTCAAGAGCTTCCGGACCTTCTGTATCTCCGGGGAGCAATTGCTCAACCCAATCGGCAGCTACTTGACTGGAGCCGATAAAGGCCCACAAGGTGACCGTTACCGGCCAGGCCACAGCCGCCCAGGGGCGAAGCTGTTTGCTGACAAGGCGATTGATTCTGGCTTTTGATACCAGATAACCAACCCGCCAAACCCAAATCACAACAATGCAGGTGATGAGTATCATGCTGCCGCCTTGGCATTTGCTTGAATGAGCAGATTGTCAATTGTTTCATTGGGAATGCCTGCACAAAAATACGCCCAACGGATCTCGGATTCTGACAAACCAGCTTCCAGCTCAGCCAAAGCATCAGCTTTGCTTTGGTCATTCATCACATGAACGGTGCGAGCCAGATCAGTGAGTGCGACATGCGTTTTTGCAACTTCAAATTCTTGTTTCATATTTTTCCTCCAATTAATCAGGGATTTCGTCCTCTGAATATCCAATTACGTCCGGTTCGTCTTCAACCGGTGTAGTAGCAGCCAACCCCTGCAGCTCCGGGCAGAATGAAAAGACATGCAGCCAGCCAGCGCGGGTAATTTGTCGGTCTCTCGATGTTCTTTTAATAAAACTATCCCGACGATGCGACCGTTTTTTCTTCTGTCACGTTGTTGCCTCCTGTTGAATTTGTGTGTGTGTTGCCCCTGTGCGCTATCTCTGATGGTTCAGATACAGCGCACAGGGGAGAACAGGGTTCTGTTCTCCAGATATGAAAAATCCCCCTGTCCGAATAGGGCAGGGGGGATTTTTTGCATCAGTTGAATTACTTGTTGTACGTTGTGATTGCTGCACCTGCTTTTGCGGCAGAGAGCACGATCATTGAAAACCCGGCATGTTCTCCGCAAGAGAGCAAGCGGTTCATCATCTCATCCGGCACATATTTCAATGCGCCGCTGCAAACAGTGGCAATGGTTGTGCCGCCTGATTGCACATCGTATTGGTCATTTTCCCGCGGGATCAGCGTGGTAAGCTTTTCCCGTAACTCGGCTTGATATAGCTCGCTGATCGCCAATTGAATGACTTCTGGTTCAGTATTTTGCAGATGATCAACGAGGGCTTCTATCTGTATCCTTGTGTCTCCGGTTATTTCAACCGGCAAGCCGTTTTCGTTTGCCATCAGCATAGTCGGCAGCAGGATCAGTGCAGGATTGATACTTGATTTGATCTACCCAACACTCAGTTTGGGACTGAGCTATCCCACTATATATGGAAGGATGTCTTTTGAACTACTTGAACGAATGGCGTGGACGGGCCGAGACTTGACAAAATCAGGAATTACATTTATTGTAAGGTACAAAATACGTAAATCTGAGAACTCAGGAGATATATTATGCCTGCCTTATTATTACAGATTCGCAGCAATGGACAGATCACACTTCCGGCATCGATACGCCATCGGGCAAACCTGCAGGAAGGGGATGCCCTGGAAGTGATTATAGATGAAGATGGCGCTATTCGTTTGATTCCCCAGATGATTGTCGAACGATCCCAGGCTTACTTCTGGACTGAGCGCTGGCAAGAGGGGGAACGAGAAGCGGACGAAGACCTGCGTGCTGGTCGCTACAAAGAATTTGATGACATTGAATCGTTACTCGAAGAATTAGAATCGGATAATGGATGATCTGTCGACGCACTGCCCACTTTAAGAAAGCCTATCAAGCCCTTCCTGAACATATCCGAAAAAAAGCAGCAAAAGCATTTGTCTTGTTTCAGGAAAACCCAACTCACTCATCTTTGGGAGTCAAGAAAATGCAGGGGCTCAAGGGTATCTGGGAAGGTCGGATTAACCATCAGTACCGGTTCACATTTCATTACGAAAACCAACCAAAAACTGGTAAGACAACCTGTGTTTTCCGCAACGTAGATAACCATGAATGTTTGAAAAACCCGTAAGTTAATGAGCGATTTGGGCTCTGTAGAGCAAGTTGTAATGGAAAGATTTTCAAGGGGGAGTAAGGTTTGATGTGCAGGTGAGGATGTGTGAATTTTGAGCGTGCTCATAAGTATAGTATTTTCCTCCATTTGAATTGATATTTAAAAAACGAATGCCGAAGCATTCGGTATTCGAAAAGTTTGGAGGGGCGGTAGCCCCTCCGAGGACAGGAGTTCAGGCAGACTATGCAACGAGAGCATTCAGTACAAGTTTGTTCTGGATGATCGTTTGCGCCGCTGTTTCAAAAGCGGAACGTGTGGACAGCGAGGGGCTTTCCCCGAAAACGAAATAGCCCTTTACCTCTTTTTGCTGCATGGGAGAAAGCTGGCAGTTGATCGTTGCGACCAACTTGTTTGCCTGCCGGGTAGACAGGTTGCGATTGCCAAATGTTCCTTTCAACAAATTGCCCAACACGTTGCTGCCAGTTTGATTCTGGTTCATGATTTCCTCCGAAATCGCGGTATCGATTAAGGAGCTGACAGCATTGCGTATAGCCTGCCAACTCCCTGCCTGTCCATCAGGCGAAGGGAGCTGCCACCGAAGTGGTAACCCCATTCGCCCAATGGACGGGGCAGGGGGCCGGGACAACAGGTGATCATCCCGTACTGATCAAGGACAGATTCCTTCACCAGTACCGAATGGCTGCCTGTTACCGAAAACTAATATATCGGGACTATCGGGCTGTAGTCCCGTGGGGGAGTGAGGCATTGTCGTTTGTAGGCAGACTTTTATTTTTTATCGCCCGACCTCACGATCCTTTTGCTGTTACAGTTACAGCAGGATCTAAATCCCAAACAGCAACCTTCAATCAAGTTGATTGCTGCTGTTTGGGAATGACCTGGTGGTCATTCCCGTGAGAAACGGCGGACAGCCGTTTCGTGACATCTACCTCCATTTAAGTGATGAGGTTTGGTACCAATAGATTGGCCACGATTAGCATAGCTGGCAGGATCAGTGCTGGCAATACCCCCGCAACAATGCAGTGAGTATTGAACTTGTAGTGCCGATTGTAAGGTGAGGTTTGTTCCCACCACACATTTGACACCACGGCAATTATTGCTCCCACAAAACAGGGGAAGAACATAAGCCTGATTGCGACAGGCGGATCATCGAAAGCCTTTCCGAACAATACAAGAGCAGCTCCGTAGAACATCAACATCAGGGTTAAGCTGCCAAAATACACGTACGTGGACAACTCTCTTTTCAATATCATCATTTTCCTTCCTTAAATTTCTTGATTTCGGCGTTACGCCGCTTTACTTCGGCCCGGACTTCTTCCAGGCCACGATCACCCCCAAATCCAATCACCCAACGATTTTCGCCAGACAGGTAATGAGGCTGAAAAACTTTTTCTTAGTTCTCATCCTGCCCATTATCAAGCCCTTCGTTAAACAGATAGAATGGGTCTCCGTTATCATGATGCACCCCGAAGAAAATACCCCAGGAATTCATAGCTGGATCGGATATTGGAAATACCCGGGTTCCGTCTTCAAATAGCAGACCGGGAAAACTGCTGCCTATTGGTTGAATAGCAGCTTTGGTTTTCACACCAATCAGCGCTTTGAGATCATCAACATCAGCTGTGTGCTCGTATTGATCCCCAGGAAATTTGATAGCAATGGCTCCAGGCCGGTTGCCTTCGGGGTCTTTCGACGGAAAAAGGTCGGCGGTTTCAAAAAAAGGCAGATCGGAGCGTGACGGCTTCCGAAATCTGCCCAGCCTTCTGCTTCCAGTTGCTTTTCGTTCATATAAGTAATGTCGGTCAGTTTTTCACCAACAATCATGATGGTTTCCTCCAATTGAAGTATTTGAAAACTCGCCAGTGCGAGCTTTACACAAAAGAATGTGAATCTGTTTACTTCAAGGAGTAGGGGAATATTTTGTAAAAAGATAATTGCAACCACCACCTGACCGTTTCTCTGAGGCGCACGCATGAAAAGAAACCAGGTGGTGGTAATCGCTCCGGCAGGACTTGAACCTGCATTTTGTCTGGGGCAAACAAATTTTGCTTTGAGACAAAACCGATGTAACCCTTGCGGAGCGGGTCTTGCTAGTTTACGTGTATTGTACAAACCACTGCGCTTCTATTACCGTCATGGGTGAAGAAAACCGGATTTCATTGTATCGATCGGTGTCGGGCAATTCGGCCAATACTGCGGCCTGCCGGGACTTGATGATAAAGTTTCTCAGGTTATCCCACTGCGCTCTTTGGTTGAACCGGCCCTGTACTGCCAGCCGGTCGCCAACCCGTATGGTGTTAGGTTTGGGTTTGCCGCGTTTGCCAAGAAGTTCAATGGCAATATCACCGATTTTTCCATCAGTGAGCTGCACAGTGATGTAGTGCGGTTTCCGCCTCGGACGATTCCCGTTTTCTTCCAGCACCTTCGTGTTCCGGTCATAAACTGCTAAGCGGATAAATCCGTGCTGTGTGTAGGTCCACACACTTGCGACCACTCCTTCGAGAAGAGCCGAATTGGTTGTGTCCCAAACCAGATCCTTGAATTCCGTTTTCGATAAACCGTCCAAACTATCCTTTTCGGTTGGAATGAGGCAGGTCATTGGTCGCTTTACTCTCGCCTTTGCGGCGATTGCAGCCAGTTTAGGCTGTTCTTCGAGCAAGTCTCTGCGCTTGCATTTAGCCAAAAAGTTTTCCAGGGTTTCCCATCGATCATAGTCAATCATGTATCCGCTGATCTGAATGTGTTCTTCCCTCAGTAAGTTGAACGGCCGTCCTGCGACTTTGCCGTCGAGGAAAGCTACGGTGATGCGGGCTGGTCTTCCTTTATTTTGTCCGTCTTCCTGCTGGTCTAATTGCACTCTGGCGAAGATCGTACGATCATCCGCCTTTGGGCTGGGCCAGATTTTGTAAACGATGCCCTGAACTTCTGCCTTGTTGGCATTGAACCGTTCCGGGGTGTGCTGCATTGATTTGCGGACAGACGCTTTGGTTGTAGTAGCTGTTGCAGTAGTCATGTTTTTTCTCCATTGTAAATTATGTGTTTTACATTTGAAATTTTTACTCAATGAAATTATTATTTATAATTTGATTAGGTTGTTAAGGTGCTGGTACTGCGGTACTTCCAGGTTAGCGAAGAATATAGAATATCTTGTCTTCGTCATTTGCAAATTTGAGAGACCGGGCAGGTCTCTCGGAGCACTTTAGATAAAGGTGGCGGTCACATGGAATTCGCAACCGCCACCAGTTGGTGCATTAAGAAGCGTTTGAACGGGCTTTCACCTCCTCTAAGCACTTCTGGCGAAGTATTGTACCGGCTTCGTCCGCGGGATTGAACTTCCCTGCAGCGTAAAACTGGAGTGCTGCATCGGACATTTCGGCCAGGGTTTTGCCCTGATGCTTGACGGCAATTCCGGCTCCTTTGGGAACCAGGTAAGGCGTCTCATCTGCGGGAGCTGCTTCAGGTTTGGCTTGGGCGGTTGATTTTGCTTTAGCCTTTTCCCGAGAGGGTTTGGTTTGGGGCTTTGCCGGAGTTGCATTTGCCGGAGCTGATTTCGCTTTGGCCTCTGCAGCATTTGCCGACTTGTTTCCTGGGGCAGTAGCGGCTTTCGCCGCAGTTTGTGGTTGTGAAGAACATTGGCGCCGCCCTTGGCTCCGATTGCCGCCGGTAGTGTTATGGGAGCGTTTTCCCATGTAAACTGACTCTTGGAACCCGATCTGGCTGACAGCGTTGCCGATCATGTTGGTGATCGCGCCTTTCAAGGCGTATTGCATCTGTTTGTTTTCCGAGCCGCCGGATGCGGTGATAGTGATCTTTTGTTGTTGTCCAGCATCATCAACCATCATGAACCAGAATGTGCCGGCTCTCAGCAATATTGCTGTCCAGTCATCTTTCGCCCCATTCTGAAAGAGCAGGTTGTCGGGGGTGTATTCGTATCCCCAACCCA
>JAIOTF010000434.1 GCA_021107195.1 Anaerolineaceae bacterium
GCGGAACAGCCAGGTGTTGTTTATCAGCGGGAAGAAACCGCTTACTTTCGTCCACACATCATGCGGCGGCGTGAGATATAATCTCTTTGTCCAGTAATGGGCCAAGAAAGCTGCTTTATTTATTAAGGAGAGGAACATGGAAGCTGTATTAGAGACATTGTATGAAGGGGTCGTAGATGGTGATATGGAACTGGCGCAGGAAAAAGTTCAAGAGGCACTGGACGCCGGTATCGGTCCTGGCCGGATTTTGAATGACAGCATGATCGCAGCAATGGCAGAGGTAGGGCAACTCTTTGAAGATGGTGAATTCTTTGTGCCGGAGATGCTGATCGCAGCGCGCGCCATGGCGGGTGGTATGGCAATCCTCAAACCCTATCTGAGTGAGGGTGATGTACAGTCTCCCGGCAAGGTCGTGATCGGCACAGTTAAGGGCGACATGCATGATATTGGCAAGAATCTGGTGGCGATGATGCTTGAGGGCGCTGCTTTTGAGATCGTTGACCTGGGTACGGATGTCAGCCCGGACAAATTTGTGGAGGCCGTAAAGGATAGCGGCGCAAACGTCGTTGCCATGTCTGCATTGTTAACCACAACGATGACCAATATGGCAAACACGATTGAAGCATTGCAGGAAGCCGGCCTGCGTGACAAGGTCAAGGTCATGGTAGGGGGCGCACCATTGACGCTCGATTATGCGAACAAGATTGGCGCTGACGGGTATGCGCCGGACGCCAACCAGGCGGTTGCCAATGCCAAATCAATGCTGGGTTTCGATTAAGTGCCTTTGCGTTTGCAGCAGCATAGCAGCCGCGGTCTGAAAAGACCCCGGCTGTTTTTTTTATGCATTATAGATGCTTGATTTTTTGTTTCAGATGTTTTACAATCATGGCCTAACCTGTTATTACAGGAAAGATTTTAGCGGCTGAATTTTAAGGGCAGGAGGTCAGTATGGTGGAAGCGTTGAACGAGAGAATTGACTTTGAAGGCCACATTCCTTTCTATTTACAGTTGAAGGGATTTTTGCAGCAGCGTATTGATGCGGGAATATGGCAGCCGAATGATATGCTGCCCAGTGAAGCGAAGTTGTGCAAAGCTTACGGGATCAGCCGGACGGTTGTGCGCCAGGCACTGCGTGAAATGGAATATGAAGGGCAGGTGTACCGCCGTAAGGGCAAGGGGACTTTTGTGGCGGAGCCGAAGATCCGGGAAAGCCTTGCCCAGCGGTTGACGGGTTTTCATCAGGATATGGCCGACCAGGGGCTGTCCACCAGTGATCAGGTATTGTTTCTGGGCGTCGTGCCGGCAGACAGCAAGGTGGCCAATTATCTGAAACTGACCGTCGGGGAAGGCGTGGTCAAGCTGCGCCGCCTGCGCCATGTGGAAGGCGAGCCAATCGCTTTGGTGACTGCTTATTTACCAGAAGGACTATGCGGCAAAGTGGTTGAAGGGGATTTTCGAGCACAATCCTTGTATACATTCCTGGAGCGGGAATACGGCCTGGTGAGCGCCCATGGCAAGCGGATGATTGAAGCCGTGGTTGCCAATGAGGAAGAAGCGCGCCTGATGCAGGTCAAGAAGGGAGCGCCGATGGTGCTGCTGAACAGTATCAGCTACCTGGAAGACGGAACGCCGGTGGAATACTACCACGCTGTACATCGCGGGGATCGTACACGCTTTGAGATTGAACTGGTGCGCTACCGACAACCGGAAAACCTGGATGGGGTTTTGGCGAAGAGAACAGAGAAGATGCCGCCCTCAATAGAGGTGCGCTCCAAGAAAAAAGAGAGGTAGTTAGAGAAGCAAAAAAGGTGGGTGGATAAAAGGAGCAGTTTAGTTTTATAGAACCAGGCTTTGTTGTCGCTGCGAGGAGGGTTATAACCCGACGTGGCCGTCGTAGGCGTTCACCAAAGTAAGGCGTAATCCTGGGAAGGAGATTGCCACACCCTCCTGGGGAGGGTTCGCAATGACATCTGCAGCATTGTTTCATTTCATAGTTTCTACATCTTTTTGACCGCTCCCGGTATAAATCGACTTCGTATTCTGCCGAAATCTGTGATATACTTGGCGAGCTTTAAGATCGGAAAGAATTTCCTGGCGTGGTTTTCCTGCCAGAATTTCAAAATGGTTGCCCGAATCTAATAGTTCGGGCTTTTTTGTTGCCACCGGTGCGATTGTGTAACACGCAAACCAACTGCTTGAGAAACATGGGACGCAGATGACCAGGTTTGACAGACACAACGAACCTGGGCATTTAATAAAGGATATTGGTGTTCCATGTGCAGTTTTGACGCGTTAAACCTTGACCCCGAGCTGGTGAAGGCTGTAGAAGATTTAGGTTATACCGACCCCACTACCGTACAATCTCAAGTTATTCCGGCCATGCTGGCTGGCACTGACGTTATCGTCCGCTCGAAGACAGGCTCGGGCAAGACGGCTGCTTTTTCCCTGCCGGTCATCCAGAACCTGGTATCAGGAGAAAAAGCGGTGCAGTGTCTGGTTTTGACCCCCACCCGTGAATTGGCCCTGCAGGTATCCAGAGCGATGATCGATTATGGCAAACACAGTCAGGTGAAGGTGCTGGCAGTGTATGGCGGTCAGCACTATGGCCCGCAGATCCGCAGTCTGAAGAAGGGTGTGCAGGTTGTGGTCGGTACCCCCGGTCGTTTGAATGACTTGATCCGCAAGAATATTCTCGACCTGAGCAGTGTTCATACCGTAGTGTTGGACGAAGCCGACGAGATGCTGAGCATGGGTTTCATCGAAGACATCGAGACCATTCTGAGCGAAACCCCGTCCGAACGGCAGACAACGCTTTTCTCGGCAACTGTGCCGCAGCGTATACGCAAGCTGGCTGAAAAATATATGAATGACCCTCAGTCAATCTTTGTGCAGCAAAAAGAAATGACGGTTGACACGATTGAGCAGCGTTACTGTGTGGTCAATGAAAAAGACAAACTGGCTGTTCTCACTCGCTTCTTCGAGGTGGAAGAGATCAGCAGTGCCTTGATCTTTGCCAAGACCCGCGTCAGCACCGGTGAACTGGCCAATGAAATGACCATGCGCGGCTTCGCCGCAGAACCGCTGAATGGGGATTTGAACCAGGATGCACGTGAGCGCGTATTGAACCGCTTCCGTAAAAACCAGATCAAGGTTTTGGTGGCAACGGATGTAGCGGCACGCGGCCTGGATATTGATGATATCTCCCATGTGTTTAACTACGATTTGCCGCACGACCCGCAAAGTTATGTGCACCGTGTGGGACGCACCGGCCGTGCAGGAAAGACCGGGATTGCGATCACGCTGGTGACGCCAAAAGAAAAATATTCCATCCGCAGAATTGAAAAGTTCACCAGGCACCAACTGGTGCAGGCTGCGATCCCAACCGAGGAAGAAATTGCGACCTACCGGGTCACGCAGTTGATGGATCAGGTGGCGATGTGGCTGCGGCGCGGACGTTGCTCTCAGGAGCAGGTGTTGGTGGAACAACTGGTGGAAGAAGGGCATGATGCGCAGGTGATCGCGGCGGTGGCTTTGAAGATCGCCCGCGGCGAGGAAAAGCAGCGCCCGATTGCACAGGTGAGCGAAGTGAGAGAAGTGCAGAGAGGCAGATCGAAGCGGCCAAACCGTGCTGCTAACCGGGATGGTGCCCGCGGTAAGGGCAACGTCTCGCACGAAGCGGGCATGATCCGCATGCGCCTCAACCGCGGCAAACATCATGGGGTGCGCGCGCGTGATGTGGTTTCCACGATTGCACGTTACTCGAAAGTACCGGGCAGTTCGCTGGGCAAGATCCGCATTCAGGAAAAGAACACCCTGGTGGACGTGCCGGAGAATTATGTGGAGCAGGTGCTGGCAAAATCCGGGGCATATCAGCTCCATCAGCAGCCGATCCAGATTTCGGTTGCGAATTGATTTTGTGTAGACAAAGAAGATAACAGGAGCCGCCCAATTATTTGGGCGGCTCTTTTTTATACCAACCTTGGCAAGGGTTGAAATGTAGACGGATGGCTTTTTTGTTTTAATGACTCGGGCATTGTATAATTTGACTTATAGGGATGTAAATGGGCGGAAGAATAATGATGGGAGATAACTATGCCTGAATGGAAAGACGTTTTGACTGAACTGGCAAAGAAGCTGACAGCACCGCTGGCGTTTGTGATCCTGTTTGTAGCAGCTTTGTCCCGGTTCGGGGATCAGATTCCTGCTGAATATACACAATTGGTTTATTGGGTTGGCCTCGGAGCGCCGATACTGTGGGCTATTGTTGAAGTAGTGCAGTATGTGAGAGGCAAGGGAACTGGTACAGATAAAAGCCAGCGAGTGGGCGGCAATGTAAAGAAAAGTGTTCTGGTGCGGGGTAATCGCAACAGGGTTAACTACATTGTCAATAATTATGCCGGGGAAGAGAATAAAAATCAAAAGGAAAAGCTGGAAAGCCAGCTTGCTGATTATATTGATTGGATGGAAGAAAGCTTTGGCAGTATTACCCTGCGCGGGATTGAGCAGGAAGGCCGCCAGGTGGTGACTCTGCCGCTGGAGACCGTCTATGTTCCCTTGCAGGCCGAAGCAAGCATTGAAACCGATTTCTTTGATCAGGTGGATCACGAGAAAATGGACCCACGTAAGGACAAGAAAGGTGGTTCAGAGAAAATCCGACTTGATCAGGTGCTTTCCATGGGAAACCGCATCATCATCACGGGCGGACCGGGATCGGGCAAGACGACTGTTTTACAACACATCGCCTGGACGCTGGCGGCTGCCATTAAGAAAGGATCGATGAGTCTGGCGCAGGAGAAGCTGGGAGTGGCTGATCTGCCCTTGCCGATCTATGTGCCGCTCAGTATGTACGCCGCCTATCGGCGTGACCTGCCGAAAGGGGCCAGTGGGAGACAGCAATCGCTGGCAACCTTCGTTTCTGACTATTTGCTTCAACGCCAGATGAAGCTGGACCTGAGCCCTGATTTTCTGGCTGAATTGCTGCGTGAGGGCAAGGATGTGATCCTGCTGCTGGATGGGTTGGACGAAGTTCCTAATGAAGACGAGCGCGCCTTGACCCGGCAGTCGATCGAAGATTTGACCGCCGGGCGTGAAAACATGCGTGTCGTTGTAACCAGCCGGGTGGCGGCGTATCGCGGCAATGCTGTTTTGGGTTTTGGTTTCCGTCATATCCGCGTGCTGCCGCTGGCATCAGACAATGTGCGTAAGCTGATCACACAAGCTTACCGCTCTATTTACAAGAAGAGTGATGTACAGGCCAAACAAAAAGCCACTGACCTTTTGACGGATATCCAGCGTTTGGAGACGGAGCGTCGAGAAAGACTGGGAGAACGTGCAGAACCTTTCGTCAATTCTCCATTGATGGTGCGTATGCTGCTGATCGTGCATTTCAACAACCGGCGCTTGCCGGATCAACGGGCGGATCTATACCAAAAGGCTGTGAATGCCATGCTGCGCCCGGATTACAATCTGGAACAGGTTGTTGCATCCGAGATTGAACACCGGGTGGCGGGCAGCCTGGCAATGAACCGGGAGATGCTGCAATATCTGGCTTTCCACATGCATGCGCAGGGTGAAGAGCAAGGGCGTGAGATTGAAGAAGATGCCCTACGCCTCATTTTGAGCGGCGAACCGACTTACGCTCCCTTTGTAGACAAACTGATCGCCCAAACCTGCGAGCGCGGCACTTTGCTGGAAGAGCGCGGCAGGTTGTATCGTTTCATCCACCTGTCTTTTCAGGAATTCCTGGCCGGGCGTTATCTGGTCGAAGCTGTGCGGGATGTGGAAAAAATTGCTACCCGGATTGAACAGGAGCTTGCTGATGATACCTGGTGGCGCGAACCCGTGCTGTTGGCGATTGGGTATCTGGATCTGACTGCCCCGGTCATGGCTCGCCGCTTGTTGCTGCGTCTGGCAGGGGCCGATGATGGCTGTGTTGAGCGGGACGAGAAAATGAGTACGGATCAATGTTTGTCGGCTGCTGAACTGGCTGCCAGTGCCTATCTGGAATGTAAAAGCCAGGCGGCTGATTTGGGCGACATGCTCAAGGAACGCCTTTTGCGATTACACCAACGCGGGCAAGAACAAAGCTGGACGCCATTGATCATGGCCAATGCTGTTGACCGGTTGGATCAACTTGGCTACCAGCCGAACGACCAGCACAGTTTTGTGCCCATCCCCGATGCCCAGTCGCCCCGGTTTTATATTGCCAAATACCCGGTGACGAATGCGCTGTATGAGCGCTTCCTCCAACCCGAAAACTTCACCAACAAAGACCTGTGGTGTGCTTTTCCAAAGTTTGATGAGGAAAGTCGTCCGATGGGAGATGAAACTTTTGGCGAAAAAGGCTGGGATTGGCTGCAAGAGACTATACAGGATAAAGACAATCTTGTAGAAAAAGGGGTGCTTTACCCGCGTTATTGGGGCGATAATCGTTTTGGCGGGATGCGGCCTTCGGCGCCGGTGGTGGGGGTTTCGTGGTACGAAGCGAATGCTTACTGTAAATGGCTGCTGGCGCATTGGGAGGAAGAGGAAGAAGGCCAACACCAGCCCCAACCTCAATTGGTGCGTCTGCCGACGCGGGCGGAATGGGTGCTGGCGGCTGGCGGCGAAACACCAGAAGAGCGCTTCCCGTGGGATGCGGTGGGCAAGGCAGGCACTTCGAAAGATGAGGACGAACAAACGATCGTGCAAGTGGTGCGGCGCGCGAATGTTGACCAGAGCGGGATCAGCCGCACCACGCCGGTGTGGATGTACCCGCAGGGCGCCAGCCAGCCGCACGGAGTGATGGGCCTGGGCGGCAATGTGTGGGAGTGGCAGGCGAATTATCAGAATCTGAAAAATGGATGGTTGGGGCTTTCGGGCGGCTCGTGGGGCGGCGATTGGAGCCTCGCGCGCGTTTCGGGCGGCTGGGACGGCTACTACCCGTACTACTCGATCAACCACTACGGTTTTCGGGTGTTCGTCCTCCCCAGTTTTGTTTCCTGATTTTCTGCTTTTCTGTGTTCTGTTCCCCGCGAAGCGGGGCCGCGAAAAATTCTTAAAAAGAGGGCTATGAAAACTTATCGTAAACTTTACCCGCAGGTCTGGGATTTTGAAAATCTGTATCTGGCTTACCGCAAGGCGCGCAAGGGTAAACGCGGGCGGCCGGGTGCGGCGGCATTTGAGCAGGTGCAGGAGGATGAATTGCTGGCCCTGCAGGATGAACTGCGCAGCTTTGCTTACAAGCCGGGGGCCTATCACAGCTTTTACATCCATGACCCCAAGAAGCGCCTGATCTCGGCTGCCCCGTTCCGCGACCGGGTGGTGCACCATGCCCTGTGCCGGGTGATCGAGCCGATCTGGGAAAGACGTTTTATCTACGACACCTATGCCAATCGGGTGGAGAAAGGCACACACCGTGCCCTGGATCGCACGACACAGTTTGCCCGAGGGAATAGCCATTTTCTGCAATGTGATGTGCGGCAGTTCTTTCCTTCGATTGACCACGCGATCCTGCGCAGCGAGTTTTCACGCCTGATCCGTGATGATGGTTTATTATGGCTGTGTGATCGAATCCTGATCAGCGGGGAGGGCGTGCTGTCTGATGAATACGGGATGGTGTGGTTTCCCGGGGATGATCTGCTGGCGGCCAACCGCCCGCGCGGCCTGCCCATTGGTAATTTAACTTCGCAGTTCTGGGCGAATGTATATCTGAACGGTCTCGATCATTTTGTCAAGCGTGAGCTGAAATGTAAGGCGTATGTGCGCTATGTGGATGATTTCCTGCTCTTCTCGGATGATCCTGAGCAACTGCTGATGTGGCGTGAAGCGATCATTGAGCATCTTGCCGGGCTGCGGCTCACATTGCATGAAGAGCGGGCGCGCGTATATGCGACTGCCAGCGGCATTCCGTTCCTGGGGTTTCGTTTGTACCCGGATCACAGGCGGGTCAAGCGGCGCAAGGTGGTCCATTTCCGTCGAAAACTGCGCCGGCTGGCGGGGGATTATGCCACCGGCGGCGTTTCTTTTACGCAGGTTGATGCCAGCGTGAAAGGCTGGGTGAACCATGTGCGGTATGCCGACAGTTGGGGGCTGCGCCGGGATGTTTTGGGGAGTATCAGGCTATGAAAGAATCACCGTTGTTCACCCGCACCTACGACCTGCTGATGTGGTTGATCCCGCAGGTGCAGAAATTTCCGCGAGCCCACCGCTTTGGCTTGGCGGAACGTATCCAGCGGCTGGCGCTGGATTTTCAGGATACGCTGATTGCTGCCGGGAAAAGCCAGGGGGAGGTGAGGATGAATTCACTGCAAGAAGCAGATATTCATCTGGAGCAGCTTCGTTTTTGGGTGCGATTTTCGCGGGATAACCAGTTGATCACTATCCGTCAATATGAGCATGTGATTCGGATGATGGCCGAGGTGGGGCGTTTGCTGGGAGCGTGGATGAAGCAGGAAATGAAGGATTGACAGGGGAATTTATCTTGAGGCACAGGCCATAGGGCTTTCGGGCGGCTCGTGGAACAACAATTGGAACAACGCGCGCGTTTCGAACGACTGGAACAACAACAACCCGAACAACTCGAACAACAACAACGGTTTTCGGGTGTTCGTCCTCCACAGATTTGATGAATGACATGCCGGAAGTGCGTCCTGATCAGGGTCAGGCGTCGAGGCAAAAAACAAAACTGGCTGGCCTGCTGCCCGGTCACATGCTGAATAGTTTTTTCAGGTGTGCCCAAATACAGAAAAGCCCCGCCCGTTTCAGTAGCTTCAGGCGGCCATCCGGGCGGGGTATTTTATTGGCCTCAAGTTACTGACCTTCACATAAATTTGTTATTTTCCAATACCGGACGTGGCTACGATGTTTGTTAACTGATTTACGTGAACCTCGATAGCATGTGCCGCACGTGCACCCTCGATGGGTGTTCTGTCCAATTGTATTAAATGAGAATACCCAGGCTGGTCTGGGCCGCACGTGCACCCTCGACGGGTGTTCTGTCCAATTGTATAAATGAGAATACCCCAGGCCGGTCTATACGCCGCGTTCTGTCCAACGGGTGCACGCACCCGTATGGGGAACCATCTATCTGGGCGGACCGTCTCCGGTCCGCTCGTGCAGCCTACCCGGAACTTAACCTCTTGCGAGGAGGAGACGAGCAGCCTCCCGACTGGTCTGACGACCGGTCTTTGTCCCTGCTTGGCCTTGCTCCCGATGGGGGTTGCCCGGCCGCCGCATTACTGCGGACGCCGGTGGTCTCTTACACCACCATTTCACCCTTACCCCTTGCGGGGCGGTTTGTTTCTGTGGCCCGATCCGGCAGGTTTCCCCGCCCCGGACGTTATCCGGCATCGTGCTCTGAGGAGTGCGGACGTTCCTCGACGGCGGACGAGCCGCCGCCGCGGTTCCCCGACCAACCTGGGGTAAGGTGATGATACCCGCTTCCGGCGGGTTCGTCAATTCTGTGGTGGAGATCGCTTCGTTCACTTCGTTCGCTCGCGACGACAGGTAACTGGTGGATTTGAATTTTGTGGCGGGCTTCGACAGGCTCAGCCTGCGTGGTTCGGATTTCCAATGCTGATATAATCACAGCATGTCGATACGAATTTTGCCGGATGCCGTTGCTTCGCAGATTGCGGCCGGAGAGGTGGTGGAACGCCCCGCTTCGGTGGTGAAAGAGCTGCTGGAAAATGCGCTGGATGCCGGCGCATCCCGGATCACGGTGCGTGTGGATGGAGCGGGCAAACGCCTGGTCGAGGTAGCTGATGATGGTCAGGGGATTTCTGAAGGGGAGTTGTCCCTGGCGGTGACGCGGCATGCGACCAGCAAGCTGCGCACGGCGCACGACCTGATAGCGATTGAAACCCTGGGGTTCCGCGGCGAGGCGCTGGCCTCAATTGCTTCGGTATCACGCTTCACGCTGACCTCGCGTGCCAAA
>JAIOTF010000033.1 GCA_021107195.1 Anaerolineaceae bacterium
ACCGCTTTCGCAAGAGACATTTGATACCGTAATGACGATGATCCTGGAATCTTTGCAGGCGAATGGCCCTTACGATGGTCTCTTCCTGGATTTGCACGGGGCAATGGTCTACGAAAATCTGCAAGACGGTGAAGCGGAAATCCTGCGCCGCGTGCGTGAGATCGTTGGTGAAATACCTATTGTGACCTCCTTTGACCTGCACGGCAATATTGATCCGGCCTGTTTTGACCTGGCGACGGCCATGGTGGGGTATCGCACGTATCCGCATGTGGATGGCTTTGAAAATGGAGAGCGCTGCGCACAATTATTGTTGCATATTATGCAAGGCAACCCGATCTTCGGTGCATTTCGTCAGTCACCTTTCCTGATGCCCAGCACGACCCAGGCCACGACAAAGGACCCGGCCAAGAGCTTGTACGCTTTTCTGGAGGAAGGAGATCAGCTTGAGGGCGTTCTTTCATCAACCTTTATGGAAGGGTTCCCGCCCTGTGATCTTCCTCATACCGGCCCATCCATTTTTGCTTATGGCGTTACCCAGGTGGCAGCAGACCAGGCAGTGGAAAGGTTGTATCAATACATTCTAGACAGGGAAGACCAATTTATCTGTGATTTGTTTCCCTGGGATGAAGCTGCCCGGAAAGCAGTGGAGTTGGCAAAATCTACCCAAGCACCTATCATTCTTGCAGATATTCAGGATAATGCGGGCGGCGGCAGCCCTTCAGATTCAACCTGGCTGCTTGGGTCATTGGTTAAGTACGGAGCGCAAAAGACGGTGTTGGGTTTGATCCATGACCCGGAAGCCGCCGCCGCAGCATTTGAAGCAGGGGAGGGGGCAGAGATCGCGCTGAGTGTGGGCGGCAAATCTTTGGCAGGCCACCATCCTTTCCATGCACGTTTCAAGGTTGTGAAACTGCATGATGGTGATTTCTTGGGAACCGGGCCAATGGTTAAGGACAGGAAATTGAATTTGGGCAAGATGGCCCAGCTCTTGGTAGATGATGTACGGGTCATTGTCGCTACGGAGCGCATGCAGGCGTTGGACCAATCACTTTTCCGTGTAGTTGGTGTTGAGCCAAAAGAGATGAAGATTCTCGCGTTGAAGAGTGCCAATCACTACCGGGCAGACTTTGGACCTATTGCCAGTCAGATCATCAATGTGGAATCGCCATCAGCGATTATTGAAGATCCCAGCAAGATCCCGTATACCAATTTACGGGAAGGGGTGCGTTTGAAGGGCTTGGGGCCAGTGTATCATCGGCCAGATTGAGTTTGCTTTTTGGAGAAAGAAGTTCCGCCACGAGATTTTTGAGCGGAGCTTCTTTCATTTTGAAGAAAAATTTTCTGGGAAGCGGATCAATTAATAGAAATTTCCTTAAAACCTCTTGACCTTTGATTTCATTTTCTGTAAAATATTAGCAAGTGTTCGGAACACCTGAACAATTCCACTTTCTTTTTCTTTCAAATGGGTTGGTATAAGCATGCCTAAACAAATTCAGCCCGTCCATCGCAGGCAAATTACGAAAGCAACGATAGATCGACTTCTGTCGATGATTCGCGAAGAATATTGGTTGCCGGGTGAACGCTTGCCTGCTCAACGAGAATTGGCAGAAGCTTTGGGCGTCGGGATGTCTACCCTGCGTGAGGCGCTTCAGTCTCTGCAGACGATGGGCATCCTGGAAATGCGTCACGGGGAAGGTACGTTTGTGACCGACCAGCCCAATGATATGTATGATCGGCTTGTGGAAATATCCCTGGCGATGGGCGAAACAGATCTGCAAATGCTTTTTGAAGCAAGAGAGATCCTGGAAACGGGTTTTGCATTCCATGCGGCCAATCATGCAACAGAAGAACAAGTTGATGCTCTGTTTGATATTCTCGAAAAAGAGCGAGGGGTGATCGATACAGACCAGAGGGAAAGTGTTCATGAGTTGGATTTGGCATTTCACCACCTTGTTGCTGAAATGACTCATAACAAATTCCTTACGCAGATTGACGATACTTTATTTAACGCTTTGGATGAATTGATCCGCATCCTTCCGCAGACACACGAAGGCTGGCAGTTACATTATGAAGTCGCACGCGGTATTCGCAATCGGGATCCGTTCCAGGCTTCGGAAGCCATGCGTACGCTGATTGAGGCGTCCGCAGCACGATATTTACCCTACATGACAAGACACAAAGAGATGAAGAATTAGGGTTGCCAGGTTAACGAGAGCAGGGTGTTGGTCTAAAAGATGTGTTTTATTAATAAATAATCGACACGTGTAAACAACAGAATTGGGTTTTCAAAAATCATGACACCATTTTCATATCAAAGCAAAGGAAACGTACAGTGAAACGCATATTAGTAAACAAGCCTATCCATAATGACGCTTTAGACTTGCTGTCTCAGGAACTTGAAGTCTTGACCCCGTTTAAGTCTACCCCCGAGGAGATTCTTGAATTGCTTCCAAGTGTACAGGCGATGATTTTATGCGCTGGCATGAAGATGGATGCCGCCGCCATTGCTGCTGCCACTTCCCTGGAAGTGATCGGTCGTCATGGAGCCGGTTTGGATATTGTTGATATTCCCAGTGCGACGGAGAGGGGAATCCCGGTTGTCTTCACGCCTTTGGGACCGACGGAATCAACCGCCGAGCATGCTTTTATGTTGATGATGGCTGTAGCACGGAAACTGACATTCCTCGATCGCTCTGTACGCAACGGAAATTTCCATGTGCGTGATCACGTGGTCGGCACAGAATTAAAGGATAAGAAAGTGGGGGTGGTGGGTTTTGGTAATATTGGCCGACGTTTTGCCGAGATGTGTCGCAATGCCCTGCACATGGAAATCTATGCTTACGATCCATTTATTGATTCACAAAAGATCACAGATTGGGGAGCCACTGCCCGGGAGAGTGTGTTGGAAATGGCTTCTAATGTCGATTTTTTGTCCTTACATATTCCCGCTACGAAGGACACGCACCATATTGTCAATACAGCGGTTCTTGAAGCATTGGGGCCAGATGGTTTTTTGATCAATTGTGCCCGTGGACCTGTTGTTGACGAGAAAGCTCTGCTGCGGGCGTTGAAAGAGGACAAGATTGCCGGGGCAGCTTTGGATGTATATGACCCCGAACCGCCTCTGGCGGATAATCCCTTATTTGAACTCGATAATGTGGTTTTAACGCCTCACCTGGCCAGTTTCACTGATGAAGGCCGCAGGCGGATGGGCTTGATGGTTGCCGAGGATGTTTTGAACGTTTTGTGTGGAGAAACCCCTCGCTATCTGGCAAATCCAGAAGTATTTGAAAAATGAATCCCTGAGACAAGAAGGAGAAAGATATGAAACCTAACCCAATTCGAGAACGTTGTTTGAAAGGCGAAACAGTATTCGGGACAATGATCCAGGATGTGCGCACACCATCTATTGGCTTGATCATGGAGCAGGCTGGACTGGATTTCCTGTTCTTTGATATGGAGCATGGCCCGTTTGATCTTGGGGTGATCGCTGATATGGTCAAGGTGGCCAGGTTGACAACCTTGACCCCATTTGTGCGCGTGCCCAATGATGAATACCATTTGATGGCACGTGTGTTAGATGCAGGTGCACGCGGTATCATGATTCCCCGTATAGAATCCAAACAGCAGGTCGAAGACATCATTTCTAATACCCATTACCCCCCGGTTGGGGTGCGTGGCTGCTCTGCGCCGAAAGGGCACAATGATTTCCAACCCCAGGAAATGTGGGAGTTCACCGGGCAGGCCAATCGTGAGAACATGATCATTCTGCAAATTGAGCGAGCAAAGGCCATTGAAAATATTGATGATTTATTGTCCGTTGAAGGCGTGGGTGGAGCGATTATGGGCCCCAATGACCTGGCTTTGAGCATGGGGGTGCATGAGAAAGATTATATGACTGTGCTTGAACCGGCTATCCAGAAGGTGCTGGATTCGGCCAAGCGCCACAAAATCCCCTGCGGTATCCATACCGGTAATTTGAATTGGTTGATCGAGTGGACTAAACGCGGCATGCAGCTCGTCATGTATTCCAATGACATCGTTTTCCTCAGAAACGGTGCGGCGGCGGGGATCAACAAGATCAAGGAAGCTGTTAAGTAAGACAGCCGACAAGCAGAAAATTAAGGAGGTGGAGATGGAAAAATTATTGATCAAGCACGCTTTGGTTGTGACCATGGACGCTGAGGATCGCATCTTTCGTGACGGTACGATTTATGTTGAAGACAATCTGATCAAGGAGATCGGCCCCGGCTCGACGATCGCGGACAAACCGGGAGCAAAGATCATTGATGCCAGTGACAAGATCGTTTTCCCCGGCATGGTTAGCTGCCATAACCACCTCTACAGCGCGGTGGTACGCAGCATTCCTTATTCCGGCTTCGAGTCCCCGGACTTTTCCTTTGTGTCCTGGATGGATCGCTTTTGGCTGCCGCTGCTGGAAGACCGCGTGGACCAGAACATCATGTATGCCGGAACGGCAGCAAATGTTGCGGATCATATCCGCAGCGGTATCACAACCACCACCGACACGGCTGAGGGCTCGTATGCCCTGCCCGGCGCGCTGGATGCAGTGGACAAAGCCTGCATTGAGACCGGCATCCGGGCTGTGCTGTCTTTTGAAACGACAGGCCGCATCAGCGAAGAGAATGCTGCCATGGGCTTGCAGGAGAACGTCAATTTTATCAAGAAATGCCGCGCGCGTGACCTGGATCGCATCACGGGCCGCATTGGCGTGCATACTACCTACACCTGCTCGACAGAATTGTTACAGGAAGTACGCAAAACTGCAGATGAGCTGGACGTTGGCTATATGATGCACCATTTGGATGACCGCTATCATCACTTCGACACCTGCCGGCGTTTTGGCAAGCGCCCCACGCGCTATCTGGAAGACATCGGTTTCCTGAGCCCCAATCTGATCCTCTTCCATTGCAGCTATATTGACCAATGGAAGGATCCGGAAATCTTCAAACGCAATGACGTGAAGGTGGCGCATAATGCTGAATCGAATGCTATCTTCTCCTTCTGGCCGGATATGATTCATTTGATGCAGGCGGGTGTGACCATTGGTCTTGGAACGGATGGACAGACGTTCAATTATTTTGAAGTCATGCGGACAGCACAAATGATCCATCGCATCAAATATGAAAATCCGGAACTGTTCAAGGATGACCAGGTTCTTCGCATGGCTACGATTGAAGCGGCCAAAGTGCTGCAGATGGAAGACCAGATCGGGTCGTTGGAAGTTGGGAAAAAGGCTGATGTTTTGGTGCTCAATGACCGTTCTACTGTGCCGATCTTTGAAACCAATGTCAAGAATTATATTGTCAACACTTGCGAGCGGGCCGATGTGAACACGGTCATCATTGATGGTGAAGTGATCCTGCAAGAAGGTGAATTTGTGAAGTTTGATGAAAAAGAAGTGCAGGAGAAGTCCAAGGAAGAAGCTGTCCGGCTCTGGGAAGTAAATGATTGGCCACTGCCTTAGGCTCTTGGATAGCAGATCGTTGAAAAGATCAGTGGATCAGAAAGGAGGCAGGATAAAGAGAGAGCATGTAGAAAAGGTTGTTTATTGCAAATTGAAGTATTGAGTACAACTGAGTGGAAGTCCTAACAGGAGGATTGAAGATGAAACGGTTCTATGTGTTATTCACCGTCTTGATTGTAATGGCGTTGGCTTTGGGTGCTTGCACACCAGCCGCACCAGAAGCCCCGGCGGAAGAAGCTGCTCCGGCAGAAGAAGCAGCTCCGGCAGAAGAGGCTGCACCAGCGGAAGAAGAACCGGTTGAAGAAGAACCGGTTGAAGAAGCTCCTGCAGAACCCGAAGAAATGCCGATGATCGTTTTGGTTCCCGCTGGCCGGGTCGGAACAGAAGGGTTCATGTTCCTGGCAGGCCAGGGATACAAACAAGCAGCGGCAGACTTTGGTTTTGCTGAGAGCATTCTGGAAAGTGAAGTCCCGGAAGAATGGGAGCGCAATGTCCGCACGGCAGCTCAGGACGGCGCAGCATTGGTCATTGGCGTTGGTTCTACCATGCAAGACGCGGTGGCAAATGTCGCCCCCGATTTCCCGGACACCAAATTCGCGCTGGTGGACTCGTATGCTGGTGGTGATAATGTTGTTGGCTTGATCTCTCAGGAACAGGAAGGCACTTACCTTGCTGGTGTACTGGCTGCATCAATGACGACCAATACCGATTTGGAAGGTATGAATGAAGACAAAGTGATTGGCTTCATTGGCGGTATGGATATCCCCGTTATCCATCGTTTCTTGAGCGGTTTGGAACAGGGCGCTGCTTACGTTGATCCCGAAATCACGATTGAAGTTGCTTATGTTGGCTCCTTCCGTGACCCCGCAAAAGCAAAAGAGCTGGCCTTGGCAATGATTGAGAACCAGGGCGTGGACATTGTTTACTCTGTAGCAGGCTCGTTTGGCGATGCAGGTGTCTTCGAGGCTGTTGCAGAAAAGGGTGTGTATGGTATCGGCTCAGACGTGGATTGGGACTCCCAGGTTCCTGGCAGTATCCTGACCTCCGTCCTGAAGCATACAGACAAGGCAATTTACGATGTCATCGACCGTTTCCTCAAAGGCGAGTTCGAAGCCGGAGAAATTCCTTACGGTGTTGCTGATGGTGTTATGGACATCACTGATATGTCGGTGATGGGCGACAAGATCCCAGATGATGTGCGCGCCATTTTGGATGACATCAAAGCAAAGATCAAGAGCGGAGAGATCACGGTCGAACGCCCGGAGAGCTAGAAAACCGGCTGGTTCATGAGGGTTGTGCGGCATACAAGGTTGCACTTCATTGAAATCAACCCGTAGTGTGAATGTAAGCCAGGGGGGCTTTACCTGACACATTTTCTCAGTAAAGCCCCCCAATTGCTATTGTTAAAAATATTTTTCTTGAAATGGTTGGATTGTTTTCATAGCGTTAACGAGACAAAAAATTTTACAGGACGGTGATCAAAAATGGCAGAGGCGATTGCTGTAAAAGAAATCACCAAACGTTTCCCTGGTGTACTGGCGAACGATACGGTCAGTATTTCTGTAGAAAAGGGTGAGATCCGCGCTATTGTGGGTGAAAATGGCGCAGGAAAAACAACCCTGATGAATATGCTGTACGGTTTATATCAATCCGATTCCGGGCAAATTTTCGTCAAGGGTGAGGTAGTAAAAATCCCGAACGCCCGCACCGCAATCGAATTGGGAATTGGCATGGTCCATCAGC
Source organism: Anaerolineaceae bacterium (assembly GCA_021107195.1). GTDB lineage: Bacteria > Chloroflexota > Anaerolineae > Anaerolineales > Anaerolineaceae > SMBSF63. The sequence continues at coordinate 7,232 of JAIOTF010000033.1, forward strand.
ATTTCAAGCTGGTGCCTTCCTATACGCTTGCCCAGAACATTGTTCTGGGGATTGAGCCCAAGAAAGGGCTGCTTATTGATGAGGCCAGCTTGATCAAATCGGTTCAGCAAATATCAGAAAAATACAGTTTGGCAGTTGATGTGAATAAGGTGGCTGAGGATGCATCTGTGGGAGAACAACAGCGCGCTGAGATCTTAAAAGCGCTTTATCGGGGTGCAGATATCCTGATTCTGGATGAACCCACGGCTGTTCTGACGGACTTGGAAACCGAAGAATTGTTTGTCATGTTAAGAGGATTGGCAAGCAATGGAAAAACGATTCTGTTCATCAGTCACAAACTGCGTGAAGTATTGGCAATTTCAGATAACACCACAGTCATGCGGCAGGGAAGAGTGGTGGGTTCTGTCAAAACATCAGAGACGGATAGCTGTAAATTAGCTGAGATGATGGTTGGCCGCGAGACCATTGAAGGCCGTATGCGGATGGAAGCTCCCGAAATCAATGATATTGTGCTTGAGTTGAAAAAAGTCAATGTGCTCGATTCGAGGGATTTCCTGGCAGTGAAGGATGTTGATCTTCAATTGCACAGTGGCGAGGTTTTGGGAATCGCTGGCGTGGATGGCAATGGTCAGGAAGAATTAACAGAAGCCATCATGGGTTTGCGCCCGCTTGTCAGTGGTGAGATCCTGGTCAATGGGGTCAATATTGCTAACAGAACCAATCGTCAGATCAGAGAATCCGGTGTTGCTTATATTCCTTCTGATCGAAACCGTGCCGGGGTAGCCGTTGAGGCATATGTTTGGGAAAACCTGATTGCGGGAGAATACTATCGCCCGCCGTATTCCGGCAGTTTGAATTTGCATACCCGTAGTATCAATAACACGGCACATGATCTGGTAGCTCGTTATCAGATTTCCACGCCAGGGATCAAGACGCAAACCGATAACCTGTCTGGAGGAAATGTGCAGCGTTTGATCGTTGGCCGAGAATTAGGGTCTGAAAAAGCAATGGTGGTGGTGGCATCTCAACCGACACGCGGCATTGATATTGCCGGCACCGAGGCGATCCGGAAGACATTGTTGGAGTATGCAAATCGCGGGGCAGGGGTGTTGTTGATCTCAGCTGACCTGGATGAAGTACTGGCATTAAGTGATCGGATCGTTGTTCTCTATGAAGGAAAGCACATGGATGCTGGCCCAGTCGTTGATGGTATTCGCGTACAAGTTGGCCATCTAATGACCGGAGGCGAAGGAGAATGCCCAGTATGAAGAACAATGCAGTGAAAACTCCTTTCAAAAATCGATTGAAGGTGATCCTGGCAGAAACGTTTACCCAGGTTGCCAATTATGCAATCATCTTAATCCTGTCCTTGTTGGTGGGTGCTCTGGTGATCTACCTGACAGGGAAGGATCCTATTGCAGCTTACCAGGCACTATGGAAAGGTGCATTTGGTAACTGGTACAAGGTGACTGATACGCTTGATCGATCTACTGTGCTTATTTTCAGTGGTTTGGCGGCCGCTGTTGCCTTTCGCACCAGCATCTTCAATCTAGGACTGGAAGGGCAGCTTTACATTGGGGCATTTACCGCTGCTCTTGTCGGTTTTACTGTCAAGGGATTGCCAGCAGGTGTACACATTCCATTGTGTTTATTGGCGGGGGCCCTGGCAGGCGGAATTTGGTCTTTGCCTCCGATCATTTTTAAATTGAAATGGAATGTGCCGGTGATGGTACCGACATTGATGTTGAATTATATTGGTATCTTGTTCACGTCTTACCTGATAGCTTTTCCATTCAAAGACCCTACTGCCCCTATGGCAGGTACGCCAGTTTTGGAAGCAACTGCCAGGCTTCCCAAATTGCTCCGCGGGCATACTTTGAACATTGGTTTTCCATTGGCGCTGGCGGCGGTGTTCTTAATTTACTGGTTTATGTTCCGCACCAAATTAGGTTATGAACTGCGTATGGTTGGCTACAACCCTGATTTTGCTGCTGCAACTGGTCTGCCAGTGAATCGCAGTTCATTATTGGCGATGACGATGAGCGGCATGCTGGTTGGTTTGGGCGGATCAATTGTTATCATGGGCTTTTTTGGCCGGTTTATGGGTGGCTTTTCGGTTGGGTATGGCTGGGATGGGATGATGATCTCGCTTTTGGCGCAGAACCATCCCTTGGGTGTGCTTCCCGCTTCCCTGTTCTACGCCGCGTTGGCGAATGGGTCGTTGACCATGCAGTCCACAACCGGAGTTCCACAGACCGTTGTTGTCATGGTCAAAGGTACTATCATGTTCTTTGTAACGGTACAAATTTTCTCTTCCGCCATTCGAAGGAGACTTCAAAAATGGATTTCGACATCAGCAGGATAATTACGTTCTCGCTGTTTGCAGCCACGCTGCGCAT